>JBHAEV010000117.1:0-4278 GCA_041855735.1 Lachnospiraceae bacterium | reverse complement strand
GACACAAGTCCATCTTCATCCCTCAGATGTTCTTTCAATCTTTTTGCCTGCTCTTCATCAAAAATCAACTTTACGACATCTGGAATCAAAAGCGGATTGGCATCCACCTTCCCCAACACCTCGATTAGCTCATAGTTCTCCAGCCTCTTTTTGGATATTCTATACTCAAATCCCGATTTTGTTTTCCCCTGTATCATGACCCCTCCTTATTTTTGAATGTATTCGTAATGGGTATTGCCTTCTGCGTCCGGCACGGCCTGCAATGTCGTTTCATATCCGATCGCATCTTCATCTGCATAGCTGATCTCCCCGATCTCCGCTATTTTTGCAATCGGGATTACAATTCGCTTGAGCACACCACCTTTCAGTACCATATCGATTACAACACTGTGCTCATCCAGCTCCTTTGAATTTGCTTTAATTTTAATCCCGGTTGTAAGATCTCCCGATACGTTGTCCTTCCCATACACCTCTTTCAAAACATCCATATTTGTCGCTTCAATCAAAGTGTACTGGAAAGTGTCCTTTTTATCCGTTTGCACGACTGCCACCACATCACCACCCCAGGCTTTGATCTCTTCCGATTCCGGAGAATTGTTATTGGTCAAACCGTCCTCCGAAATATAGCCCAGACTCTTAAACGCCTCATTTAGCTCCGCCTTTGCATTCTCCGGAAGATCTGTCCCGATAGGTGCCGAATAAATCGCCCCGCCGATTTTCGGTTTAGCTGTTGATACATTATTTACATTGCTCATCATTTACCTCCTAATATTTGATTTCAAATACCGCTTGATAGCGGTATTGCTTTGTATCCGTATCCGTAAAATTGTAATCGCCTTCAAATCGAATTCCTCGAATCTCGTTGAGCTCCATCATACTCTCCACAGCATCTTTCAGTCGCTCATTCAGCTGAGCCGCCTCGAATAATTTTTTGCCGTACGATTGAAAAGCAAAAGTCGCAGATGGAAGGTGATTCTTTTTAGCACTTCCGACCTTCTCCACCAAAATATATGATTCTTGATTCGGAGACGGTTTTTCAAAAAGCACCATTACTTTCAGCTTCTTTTCCAAATGCTTTTTTATAATTTCCTCAATCATCGCTTCACCGCCTTGAGCAAAGTATTTTCATTCAGATTTCTTTTCTTCGCACTTCGGCTTACCGCTTTTACCATCGCATTGGCTCGATTTCGCCCGACATACAGATCTTGTTCAAATCCATCGCCGCAAGTCTCCCGCACTCGCTTTGCCTCATCGGACAGAATCGCTTTCATTTCCTCGGACCTCATCAGTTCCCGAACACCTTGACGATTCAGTGCAAACCTCAACTTACTCATACCTCTCCACCATCACTTTCTTGTTCCAATCAAGCGGTATATGCTCTTCAATGCCTTCCAATACAGCACCGAATACCCTCCAGCGTTTTCCGAAGAAAATCACTTCTTTATTTTCCCATTCATGCATATCACCTTTCGGGATTCCGAGAGTGTACACCGCTTTTCTTCCGGTCAAATTAAGCTGACTGATCACATCATCGCTTGAAGTAGGGACTACCAATACATTTGCCACTTCTACTTCCCGCTCCTCAATGATCGGACTTCCGAACGGATCTTCTCCGATATTCGATTGCTCGCACAAAATAACGGTAATCCCCTTTATTCTACTCATACAGATTGATTCCTCCGTATCGTTGGCGCAACAGCCCCAATTTTTCTAGCTCCGTTTTTTTGATAAATAGTCCACCACCCGGAACTAAAAAAGACCCTGACACCGAATAGCCCAGCGCCGACTCGCTAAACTGTGTTAACGGCTCCTGATCGGTCGATGTCATGAGCGTCCTTGCCACAATATCCACCGTGACCGACTTCACAACATTAGCATACGCTGCATTCTTTGTCACCATTTCATCGAGATTCTTCCCGAATCGCTCCGCTTCCACCCGGAGATTATCCGAAACAATCAAGAGCAGCTGCTCTGCCCTTGCCGTCTCATTTGGTTTCAGCGGTCTCCAAAGCGCGATCAAATCTTCAATCGTTGCAAAACCGGCCATACCATCACCTACTCCACTACTTCCTGACTCTGTGCAATGATCGCCATAATATCCGCTTTTTTCGTTGCTTTCCCAAGCTCGATGCCAAGATCTTTTGCAAGATTCTTTAGCTGATCTACGGACATTTTTTCCAAATCGACCACATCACCATCAGATAGATCTTCCGGATTTTGATCCGATCCGTCCTCCGTCAAATCCTGCCCGTTTTCGGTCGGATCATTCTTCTTTTTTTCGTCCACCAATTCCCAGTGCTCCCCGGAAATGATGCAGGAGCTATCCAAGATAGCCCCCGTCAAAGTATTTCTATATTTCATATCTCACCTCTTAGTTTTCAGCAATACGGACAAAAGAAGCGGCATCCATGATGCCCCAGCCGATAAACGCTTCCGCTCGAAGATATACCTGATTGTAGCCTTTCAGGTCTTTCCCTGAGTTATCCGGATCGCCATATTCAATCACTTCCATACTGATGTCCTTGGCATATCCCCAGCGGAACATGTTTTCGAAGTCTCCGAGAATTGCACGGTCTTTCACATCCGGTCCTTCCGAAACCGTCGCGTTGATATCGATCTTTACTCCATTGATATTTCCCGGATTTGCTCCCCATGCCAATTCGGGATACTGTTTTACTCCATTTACTTTCAATTTTGCAAGCTCCTGTGAGAAAATCGGAGACATCGCCATTCCATTTACTTCGCCATTTGCTCCCTGTACCATCGCAACCGCCGTTTCAATGTTCTCTTCGATTTGCGCCGTGACGAATACCACCTTTTGAGTAACCAGGCTGTCAAAGTGATTCGTGCCGATTACGGCAGACGCTTGTTTCGTCCTCGGATTGATTCCGTGGAACGCCATCAGATCAAGACCTCTCGCCACCTTTTTAGCAAAACCGTCATTGAATGCCTTCAAGATTGCGATTTTCTCTTCTTCTGCAGCATACATAAATTCATCTGTCACCCTTGCGCCATATTCCACTTTGAGCGGTCTGGTAATGATAGGATCAAGCGAAATACCGCCCTCCGTCTTTTTACCGTTCTCCGCCACGATGTCAATATCACTGTCCATGGTGAAAACAAACTCTTTGCTTCCGTTGAACGGGATCGGCTCCTGATTTGCCAAAATAGCCAACGAAGATTTCCCCTTTACCTTGTTAATGAGATCCGTCACCAATTCCGGATCGAACAGTGTACCTTTTGATAATGTAGGCATATCTTTACTCTCCTTTTAATCCTTTTAAAATATTTTTGTAAGCAGCATCCTTCACATCCCCCTTCGGCTCATTATTCTTGAGCGGTGGAGGCGGATTTTGCGACTTGAAAAACTCCGCCAAGCTTTGAGCATCCTTCCTGATCGATTCCTCATCATCCCCTGCGATTCTGCCGGCAAGATTATACGGTATGCCATTTTCCATAGCATATCTCGTGCGCAGCGATGACAGTTCATAGTTTCTGACCTTTCCCGTCAGCTCCTCGATCGTTTTTTCGAGCGTTCCCGTATTTGCACTCGATTTTTCCATTGCGGACCGCATTTCAGCAAGCTCCTTTTCAAGATTCGCTTTTTCTCCCTTGATCACATCATAATCAGCGTACTTTTTGGCCAAAGACTCTTCCTGTCTTTTTAGTCGCTCTCCGATAACGAGATCAAGCTCTTCCTGAGTTGTAATCGGTTTGAACTCACTCATTTTGTTACTCCTTCCTATTTGACCGGTTTGTTTCCGTAAAAATTATATAAAAAAAGAGCGTTTCCGCTCCCTCTTTAATACCTTATTCGCTGTTGCTTTTTAGGCTTTGAAATACTGCAAGCCCAAAAAGCGAGCAATGCACTGTCCATCAGTGCAATGTCATAATCTTCATATTGCGATTTATAGCCAAAGCCCCCGCCGCTTCCGATTAATCGCTTTTCGCAATTCGTTGCAACCTGTTTCAACGACGGTTGATTTCTGTGGCAAATCTGGCCTTGAAATATACCCTGCTCCCACATCGAATTTGCTACGATTACCTCCTTCACAGTCGGTAAGATCGGCGATTTTAATTTATACTCCTTCATTTCTGATTCAAGAATCTTCTGTCCGGATTGACCATCTACGACCACCGCTTCAATGTCTGCATTCAGCAAAAATCGAAGAATCCATCCGTTTCCATTGCGAACCGACTGACAATCGATGCATTCGACAAATATTTGATCCTCTTCCGTCTTGACCGCAATGCTTAGTGCCACATGCGCACCATCTT
>JBHAEV010000116.1:0-24151 GCA_041855735.1 Lachnospiraceae bacterium | reverse complement strand
CTCTGCGGGGCAGAAGTCAGCAAGGCGCGCCGCACATTTTGGAATAGATGTCAACTACTTTTTCATAAAAAGTGGGTGATTTTGGAAAAAGGAGTCTCGGAAAAGCTGGATTTATGCGGCTCAGAGATTCCGAGAAGGTATCAATTTTATCTGGAGGACGAAAATGAAACTACTAAGCATTGCTATCCCATGCTACAATTCCGCAGCCTATATGAGAAAATGCATCGATTCTCTGCTGGTCGGCGGGGAGGAAGTGGAGATTCTCATTGTAAATGACGGTTCATTCAAGGACAATACCAAGGAGATAGCAGACGAGTATCAGACCAAATATCCGACCATTTGCAGGGCGATACACAAGGAGAACGGCGGGCATGGAGATGCGGTGGCATTCGGCCTGGCAAATGCGACGGGAAAGTACTTTAAAGTTGTGGATTCCGATGACTGGGTGGATGAGGCATCCTATCAAAAGATTCTCGCAACACTCCGATCGTTTGAAGAACAGCCGGAAACGGTTCTGGATATGATTGTCAGCAATTTTGTGTATGAGAAAGAGGGGCAGACCCATAAAAAAGTGATGAATTACCGCAAAGTGATGCCGGTCAATCAGGTGTTTACCTGGGCGGAGATGGGAAATTTTCTTCCGGGACAGTATATCCTGATGCATTCGGTCATTTATCGCAGAGGACTTTTGACGGAATGCAATCTGGAGCTGCCGAAGCACACCTTCTATGTGGACAATATCTTTGTGTACCAGCCGCTGCCGTTTGTGAAAAACATCATTTATCTGGATGTGAATTTTTATCGCTATTTCATCGGAAGGGATGACCAGTCGGTGAACGAAAGCGTGATGATCGGAAGAATTGACCAGCAGCTCAAGGTGACCAGATTGATGCTCGGTTTCTACGATCCGTATAAAATTGAGAACAAAAGATTGCGCCGTTATATGATTTTGTATCTGGAAATCATGATGGTGATCTGTTCCATTCTGGCAATCAAGTCGAAATCCGAGGAAAATTTCAAAAAGAAAAAGGAAATCTGGAAATTCCTGAAGGAACACAATTTTAAACTGTATCTGCGGATCCGCTTCGGATTCCTCGGGCAAAGCATGAATCTTCCGGGAAAAGCCGGCAGAGAGGTTTCCATCATGGGTTATAAGATTACAAGGAAGTTTTACGGTTTTAATTAAATGGCTAAAAAAAGTTAATGTAAAACTTCGATTCCGTAAACACTTATTTCGATTCTCTTATTTATCGATTTTTTGCTTGAATTTCAGATTTTCTTTTATTATACTATTGAGTAAATCAGAGAGAATTTCGCAGTCTATGATTTGAGTATATGGGAGGATTATGAAAGAGAGATTATGGAATACTGTCAGGAGATATAAGCATGCTTGGATTTTCTCGTACTTCCTCGTGTATATCCCCTGGTTTCTCTACCTGGAAAAGACCGTGCACTCGTATCGTATCATGTACCATTTTTTGGATGATTATATTCCGTTTAACGAATATTTCATCATACCGTATTACTGGTGGTTTTTGTATATGATGCTTACGATCGGCTTCTTTTTCTTCAAAGATGTGGAGGAATTTTATCGTTATGGTTTGTTTTTGATGATCGGGATGAGCATTTGCTTATTGATTTGCCAGATTTATCCGAACGGGACGGATTTTCGTCCGATTGTTGATCCGGATAAAAACTGGGCGATGTATCTGGTGAGTCTGATCCACAGGGCGGACACACCGACAAATGTGTTTCCGAGTATTCATGTGTACAATTCCATCGGCACGCATATTGCGATTTGCAAGAGCAAACATTTTCGCGGGAATATCCCGGTGCAGGTGGTTTCGTGGATCAGCGTGGTGTCGATTTGCGCATCCACGGTTTTCTTAAAGCAGCATTCGATTCTGGATGTACTCGGTGCGTTTATCGTCGGATATATTGTGTATTTGATTCTTTACCGCAATGTTCTGGTCAGAGAGAAAGAAAACGAAAAAGTTACGGTTTAGTTTCAAACACTCTTTGAGGCATCATACATCGAGCTTTGCCCGCTGCGGGCGATGAAAGTATTTGAAAAGCAAAGGCGTGTGCCGGATTTTGTTTCCGGCACACGCCTTTTTACTGACTTTGCATTCGATACATATTGTAGTATCTGCCTCTTTTTGCGATCAATTCATCATGACTGCCTTCCTCGGCGATCCGTCCTTTATGCAATACATAGATCCGGTTTGCATTTCGTATCGTCGACAATCGATGGGCGATGACGAAAGTGGTTCGATTCTGCATCAACACGCCCATCGCGTTCTGGATGAGCTGCTCGGTTTCGGAGTCCACAAAGCTGGTTGCCTCATCCAGTACCAGAATTCGCGGATCATGCGCGAGAGCCCTTGCAAAGGTGATGATCTGGCGCTGTCCGGAACTGAGGGTCGCGCCTTTTTCAACCACAGCCGTATCGATGCCTTTCTCAAGGGAGTGCAAAATGGCATCTCCGCCCACCATTCTCAAGGATTCCAGCGCCTTTTCCCTGGAAATATCCGGATTTCCCAGTGTGATATTGGAAAGCACCGTGCCGGAGAACAGAAACGGCTCCTGTAAAACAATGCCGAGATATTTTCGGATTTCCCGGTCATTGAGGGAATTCAGATCCATGCCGTCAATGGTGATGCGCCCTTTTTGCGGAGTGTAGAACTTCAACAGCAGATTCATGATCGAGGACTTACCGGATCCGGTATGCCCGACCAGAGCGACGGTTTCGCCCTTATTTGCGCGGATGTGGATATCATTCAGCACATACTCCTCATCCTTATAGTAAAAGCTGACATTTTCAATACGGACATTTCCTTCGATCTCTCTGATCCCGACTTCATCCAAAGCTGTTGGGGACGGAGTATCCAGAAGTTCAAAGATGTGATTGGCGGCGGCATTTGCCTTTTCCATCTCCTGAATCTGCTCCATGATCTGCGTCATATGATGGAACAATATGGTGTTGTAGCCGATGTAGACATAGAGCATGCCGGCGGATGTGTCCGCATGATTTTCCAGAAAACGGTTTCCGAAGTAGAAAATCAGGAGGATGAAACAGATATCCCGAACGATGCCGATCGCATTGTAGGTCGCGGCACTGTTCAAAACCAAAAGCTTCATGCGGGAGTCATAGTTTTCCCGGCTGATTTTTTCATAATTCTGATGCGTTTTTTTCTGCCGGTTGTAGACCTGAATGATGCTGATGCCGGAAATCGCCTCGGTCAGAATGCCGTTCATCTCTCCGATTTTTTTGCGAATGATGTCATTGAGCGTTCGGCCCTTGATATTGTAATAATACATCAGACCGATGAAAATCGGCATGATAAGCAGCATCAGCAGTGCAAACGGCGGATTGATGAAGAAAAATGCCACATAAATGCCCAGAATATATCCCGAGCTGATGAAAATCTGTCCGAGAACTTTGATATACATGGATTGTACCGCAGCGGTATCATTTGTGACTCTCGATACAATGGTACCGCCGGCTTTGGAATCGAAATATGACACCGGCAGACTGTGGATTTTACGGTACAGACTTCTTCGCATGTCCGTAATGACCTTCATTGCGGTGATGCGAAGCTGAATTCCGCTGAAATAATTAAACAGCGATTCCAAACCCATCACAAGGATATATATTCCGGAAATGGAAAGCACCCGAGTCATATCGATGTTCTCTTTGGTGAACTCATTGTCCATTAAGTAGCGGATGAGAAATGGAGAAAGCAGCTGCAAAAGCATGGCAAGAATCAAAAACATCAGTCCGGTCATCAGACTTTTCTTAAAGCGAAACGCATATGCGACCAGACGTTTCGCATTGCCTTTTCGCAACTTTTCGTCATTCTTCGTCATTTTTCTCCTCCAGTTTCTGAATATCGTATTGTTTTTTGTACCATGTATCCCGATTCATCAATTCCTCATGGCTTCCGCGCTCGACGATTTTTCCATTGTCCATTACGATGATTTCATCGGCATGGGCAATGGCATGGAGCCGGTGGGAGATGATGATATTCGTCTTTCCCTCCCGGTTTTGCCGGATATTGTCAAGAATCTTTGCTTCGGTTTTGGCATCCACGGCGGAGAGGGAATCGTCCAGAATCAGCAGATCCGCATTTTTCATCAAAGCTCTGGCAATGGATATCCTTTGTTTTTGTCCGCCGGACACCGCGATGCCGCGCTCCCCCACCTGCGTATCAAGACCTTGGCGAAAGCCGTTGACATCCCTTTCCAGATCCGCCAGCCGAACGGAATGCATCACGAGTTCATCGATATCATTCTCGAATTCTTCGTTTGCAGAGTCGCCGAGTCCGAACAGCACATTTTCCCGGATGCTGGTAGAGAACAGGATATTGTCCTGCGAAACATAGGAAATGTAGTTCATTAACGATTTTCGCTCCAGGTTCGCGATGTCTTCATGATGGATCCGGATTTTTCCGCTTCCGAGGGGATATTGCAGCAGCAGCTGTTTGATCAGAGTGGATTTTCCGGAACCGGTTTTTCCCGCAATGCCGAGCGTTTTGCCTTTTTGAATCTTCAGATTGATGTCGATCAGATTGCACTGTGAAGACAGCGGATATTGAAAACTGTAGTTTTGAAATTCAATATCGCCGAAGGCCTGCAGCGGATGCAGCTTTTCCGGGTTCGCGATGCAGTCATTTTTTTCGTCCAGAACCTCATAGAATTTACCGGCGGCGGAAGATGCTCTCTGGCCGACATTGATGAATTCGCCGATGGCATACATCGGCCATGTCAGATAGCCGAGGAAGATATTGAACGTAATCATTTGCCCGAGGCTGATTTCCCCGAGTCGAATCATGCCGGCTCCGATAATCATCGACAGAGCATAGCTGAAAGCCAAAAAAACATTGGATATCGGCCAGAAAATGCTGATGATCTTTTCGGTATCCAAAGAGCGTTCGTAGACGCTGTCTGTGATTTTCTCGAACTTTTGATACTCCCTTTCCTCGAGATTGTAGGCACGAACCAGACGAATTCCGGTCACACTTTCCAGCACATTGTCGCTGAGTGCGGACAGTGCATCCTGTTGCTTATTGTAATACCTGTAAATGTATTTTCCGCTCCAATTGGTCATGATTGCGACGATGATCAGCGGAATGCAGGCAAAGGCGGTCAGCTTCCATGAAATATAAAAGCCCATGATGATCAAAACGGTGGGCAGGTACAGCAGGCTGTCGAAAAATGCCATAAATCCGAAGGAAACGAAATCCTGGATCGATTCCAAAGAGGTGTTTGCCCGCGTCATCAATTCGCCCGGCAGAAATTTCTCAAAGAAGGTTCTCGGCATGTGAAGGATTTTATCCATCAAAATGTTCAACAAACGATACTCGATGATGCGGGAATTGCGGAATATGAAATAAGTCCAAAAATATCCCAAAACATACATTGCAACGGCACAAAAAAGCAGAATCCATAGATAATGGGCAAGTGAGGATTCGGTAATTGTTTTTTTGGAAATATCATCCACCGCACGTCCGAGAATGATCGGTGAGGCTACGGTAAACAGATTCTGTAAAATACTGATCAGTACAACCATGGTCATAATGACCCGGTGTTCCTTAAAAAACCATTTTAATCGGGACAGATTTTTTAACATAAATTCTCCTGTATCCTATCAATAGGAACATTGCAAGTTTTTCGCTGAAATCAAGGAAGATGTTTCCGGTCCTGCTTTGATGTCATCGGCATCGCCGACCGGCAGATGAAATCGACGGAAACAACAAATATCATAATATATTTTGCACGGTTTGTACATGAAAAACAAAAGGAATATCGACGTTGAAAATACCATTGGATCTTCATTCGCAAGCTTTCAGATAAAGAACAGGAAATGTCCGATAATTTGCAATTAATTGCAATCCCACTTTTATAGTCGAACACAATATATAGTATTTCAACTTGCGAAACCCCGATATTTAGTGTAATATATAGGAGTTCCTAACCGGGCGGCCGCTAAGACGACCCGGACAGGCGGCGGTGTCGGGGATGCCCGGCACCGCGATTATTATCAATATTATACGGGGTGATTATGGAGATCATGATTCGCAAACGTGACGGGCACTACGAGCCTCTCATGGTGGAGAAAACAAAGAGAATGATTGCATTCGCATGCAAGGATCTGGAAGACTGCGATCCGCTGGAACTGGAACTGGATTCAAAGATTCAGTTTAAGGACAAGATGTCGACCAAGGAAATTCAGCAGACACTGATTCGCACCGCAATTGAAAAGGTCATTGACCGAAGCGGGGGGAGCAGGGGACCGTCCGAACTGAATACGAATTGGCAATTTGTTGCGGCAAGACTTTTCCTGTTCGATATTTACAAGGAGGCGGCGATCAATCGCAAGTACGAGAATTTCGGTTACGGAGATTTCACGAGTCTGGTGAAGAAGCTGGTGAAAAAAGGGGCTTACGGTGAATATCTGACGGAGAATTATTCCGAAGAGGACTTGGCGGAGCTGGGAGATTACATCCGTCCGGACAGAGATTATCTGTTTAATTACGAGGGCATCAAATTGCTGGCGGACAGATATCTGGTACACGGTTTCCACCGTGAAGTGTATGAGTTGCCGCAGGAGCGATTTATGGTCATCGCCATGCATCTGGCAATCCCCGAGGGAGAGAAAAAGGTATTTTATGCGAAGCAGTTTTATGACATCCTTTCCGAACTGAAGATGACGGTGGCAACTCCTACTTTAGCCAATGCAGGTACATCCTTTTTCCAGCTTTCGAGCTGCTTTATCAGTTCCGTGGGGGACAATCTCTGGTCCATTTATGATGTGAATTCCAAATTTTCACAGGTGAGCAAGCATGGCGGGGCACTGGGAATTTACACCGGCAAAATTCGGGCGCTCAACAGCGACATTCGCGGGCACAAAAATGCGTCGGGCGGTGTGATTCCATGGGCAAGGCTTTACAATGACACGGCGGTTGCGGTGGATCAGCTGGGAAAAAGAAAGGGCGGCGCAACCATTACTCTCGACGTCTGGCACAAGGATCTTTTTGAGTTCGTGGACCTTCGGACCAATAACGGAGATGACCGGAGAAAGGCGCATGACATCTTTCCTTCCGTTTCCATTCCGGATTTGTTTATGATTCGTTTGAAAGAAAGGGGAACATGGTCGCTCTTTGATCCGCATGAGATTGAAAAAGTGAAGGGCTACTGTCTGGAGGATTATTACGATGAAAAGCCCGGCGGTGAGTTCACAAGGCGGTATACGGAATGCGAAGCGGACACGCGGATTCAAAGGGAAGAAGTTCCGGCTCTGGATATTATGAAAAAGATTATGAAGTCCGCGGTGGAAACCGGAACTCCGTTTATTTTCTTTCGCGATACGGTAAACCGTGCCAATCCGAATTCCCATGCCGGCATGATTTACGCATCCAATCTCTGCCATGAGATTGCCCAGAATATGTCCGAGTCCGTATTGATCAGCGATACGGTGGAAACGGATGCAAACGGCGATGTGCAGGCGGTGACGAGAGTGCGTCCGGGGGATATGGTCACCTGCAATCTCAATTCCGTGAATCTGGGCAGAGTAAGCAGAGAGGAGCTTGCACATGTGATTCCGCTGCAAATCCGCATGCTTGACAATGTGGTGACTTTAAATCAGTATCCGGTCACCGAGGCAAGGCTGACCGCAGACAAGTACCGTGCGATCGGACTCGGCACCAGCGGATACCACCATTATCTGGCAAAAAATCATATCGCATGGGAGTCCAGAGAGCATTTAAAAGAAGCCGATGAGCTGTTTGAAGATATCGCTTACTGGGCGATCAAGGCAAGTGTGGATCTTGCCAAAGAAAAAGGCGCATATCCGATGTTCAAGGGTTCGGACTGGGAAACCGGTGAATATTTTACAAAGAGAAACTATCATTCCGCAAGATTTCTTGCCTTAAAACAGGAAGTCGCGGACTTCGGAATCCGAAACGGCTACATAATGGCGGTGGCACCGACCGGCAGCACATCAAATATTGCAAACACTACGGCAGGCATTGATCCGATTTTCAAGAAGTATTTTATCGAGGAAAAGAAGGGCAATTTCACGCCGAAGACAGCTCCGGATCTGGATTCGGAAACATTCTGGTATTATAAAGAGGCGCATACGATCAACCAGCTTTGGTCCATTAAGGCATGCGGCATCCGTCAAAGGCATATCGACCAGTCGCAGTCTTTCAATCTGTACATCACTCCGGAGCTGGGTGCAAGAGAGATTCTTGAGCTTTACTTTGCGGCATGGGATAATGGCATGAAAACAATATACTATGTACGAAACAAATCCTTGGAAATGGATGAGTGTACTTCCTGCTCCAGCTAGGAAGATGCGGCACATACGGTTAAAAAAGCGACAGGAGAATTTATGGAAAAGAAAAAGATATTTAACGAACACGGACTTCGCGGAACGCAAAGCATGATTGGCGGAAATACCACCAATTTGCGGGAATGGAATCGAATCAAGTATGACTGGGCCAATGTGATGTATCGCACCATGCTCAACAATTTCTGGATTCCGGAAGAGATTTCTTTGAATGAGGATGTGAAGCAGTTTCCGTTTTTAACGACGGGCGAGCGAAATGCATTTGACAAAATCATTTCGTTTTTGAACTTTCTCGACTCGATTCAATCCGAAAATCTGCCGAATCTGTCCAGATATGTTTCCGCTCCGGAAGTCAGCTCCCTGCTCAATATTCAGGCATTTCAGGAAGAAATCCATGCGCAGAGCTATTCCTATATTCTGGATACGGTGACAAATCCGGTGACGAGGGATAAAATTTACGACGAATGGAGAGAGGACAAGCACCTTTTGGAGAGAAATCGTTTTATAGCCGATATTTATCAGCGATTCAGCGATGATCCGACTGAAACGAATTTTCTGTATACTTTGGTGGCAAATTATATTCTGGAGGGAATTTATTTTTATTCCGGTTTTTCCTTTTTCTATACGCTTGCCCGTCAGGGAAAGATGACCGCGACCAGTACGATCTTCAAGTACATTAATCGGGATGAGGTAACACATCTGATTCTGTTTCAGAACATATTAAAGGAATTGCGTGTGGAACGACCGGATCTGTTCCATGAGGAAAGTGAGAAGATCATCTATGAGATGATGGAAACCGGTGTTCGCCATGAAATCGAATGGGGACAATATGTAACCAATGATGAAATCATGGGAATCAACAATCATTTGATTGACCAGTACATCAAGTATCTCTCCAATCTGCGCCTGCAGGCGATCGGCATGAAGCCGATGCATCCGGAGATTGAGAAACATCCGATGCCTTGGATTGAAGGATTTTCGAACATAAACAATACCAAGACCGACTTCTTTGAAGCCAAGGTGACCAACTATACCAAGGCGGCGGCATTTAATTTTGACGATTTGGATTGATAATCCGGCGGTTTGATAAATCCGTTTTCCGGTCATGAAATGTCGGCTGAAAACCGTGTTTGCAAAAACACAAAATGACCGTCTCGATTTCACAAAGGAATCAACATTCGTACACAAAATAAACACAGTTGCAAAGTAAACTATGCCCATAAAAGATTTCAGAGAAATGAATTCGGAGGTACGAAATGATTGATAAGGATTTTTTGGAAAATGAAAACAGCGAAACACAGCAGGATATCATATTGGGCGAAGGAAACAAGGAACCTTGGTCCGGCGAGGAGATTCTTCCATCGGATACGGTGAATGATACCGTTTCCGTAGATGACATCATAATTTCGGAGGAAATAGTGCATGCTGATGCTTCGGCGCAGGAAACGGATGCACAAAATGAAACCCGCGAAGCGGATGATTCGGAAAATGTGCAGCAAAGCGACTCGGAAATGGCTTGGAATGCAGAAAATTCCGAAGAGGATTCGCAAAGTGTGGCATTCGTTCCGAATCCGTCCGATGCATTTGCGAGTGAGGAGCAGGAAACGGAATTCGGTGCGCAGGAAGCGGATTCCCGATCCAACGCGGCAAGAACGAGAAAAAAGAGAAGGAGTGTTGCCGGTAAGGTGATCGGACTTGTCGCATCGGCGGCGGTCTTCGGTTTGATTGCCGGAGGCACGATGGTCGGTTTGCAAAAATATGCTACGGAGTCCGGATTTTTGCCGAAGAGGACAACAACCATTCTCGGGCGCGGATCGGATTCTTCCATTTCGCAGGAAACAACGGCCACCAATCTGGTCAGCACGCAGTCCGCAGGTAATTATGTTCAGGATGTTTCGGGAATTGTACAAAGTGCGATGCCGAGTGTGGTAGCGATCAACGGCAAGGCGCAGGTGACCTATGAAAGCTGGTTCGGACAGTCGCAGACCTATTCCACTCCGACGAGCGGTTCGGGCATTATCATCGGAGAAAATGAAGAAGAGCTTTTGATTGTCACCAACAATCATGTCGTGGAGGAAACCAGTGATTTGAGCGTGGTATTTATTGACAATTCCGAGGTGAAAGCGGTGGTAAAGGGCGGAGATTCGAACAGTGACCTGGCGGTTATTGCGGTGAAATTATCCGATTTATCCGAGGAAACCAGAAGCAGTATTTCCATCGCAGCCATCGGGAACTCCGACAATGTAAAGGTCGGAGAGGGAGTTGTGGCAATCGGCAATGCCCTCGGTTACGGACAGTCGGTAACACAGGGAATTATTTCCGCCAAAGATCGCGAGATTGAAACGAGGAACGGAAAAACGACCGGATTGATTCAAACCGATGCCGCCATCAATCCGGGAAATTCGGGCGGCGCGCTCTTGAATTTAAACGGTGAAGTCATCGGAATCAATTCCATAAAATACACTTCGACCGAAGTCGAGGGCATGGGATATGCGATCCCGATTACCACGGCGGAGAATATCATCAAAGACCTTTCCAGCAGAACTTTGGTGGATGAGGAAAATCAGGGTACGCTCGGAATTCGAGGACAGGATATAGATCAGACGATGTCCGAAACCTATGACATTCCGCAGGGTGTATATGTATACCGGATCGTGGAGAACGGTGCGGCGGAGTCTTCCGATTTGCAGGAAAAAGACATCATTACCAAAATTGAGAGTTACAGCGTCAAGAGCATGGAAGAGCTGAAAAAGCGTTTAAGCTATTACAGTGCGGGAGATAAGGTAAAACTTACGATTCAAAGACTGGACGGAAGCCAGTATGTGGAAAATGTGGTGGAAATCACACTCGGAAAGAAAAGCGATTTGATTCCGTAGTTTTGAAAGACACATAGAGAAGAGCATACATTTTGAATATAAAAAAGCCGACCGAATGCTCGGTGGTCGTAAAACAGTAATAAGTGAATTTCTTGGAACAGGCATGACCGAAATCATGCCTGTTCCGTTTTTGTCTGTTCATCCACGGGGATGAAGCCAACAAGGTCATATTCGATATGTATTGCCTGTTTGCGTTTACCGCTGAATTGTCCGGTGCCTCCACATAAACCGCCTTTACAAGCTTTCTGAGGGCGTATGGCGTGAGTTCTGTGAGGTCGGTGTATCTGCGTGCCCGCTGAATAAACTGTTCAAGGTCGTCTATCTGTCGCTCCTGTACTTCGATTTCTCTTTGTAGATTTACGATTTCAACTTTGAGTTGCGCCTGCTCATCCTCGTAGGTCTTGCTCATCATGGCAAAGCGGTCATCGTTCAGTTTGTCTTTGGCGTTGTCCTCGTAGTTTTTGATAAACAGGTGGTCAAGTTCCCCTATACGCTTGTCTGCCTGTGCCAGGCGCTTCTTATATACCCTTATGGTTTTCTCACTTTGCAGACGGAGTTTTGCTCCATTTCTGTCCTGAAATATGCCTCATATCGGGTCACATATGAGATAACTTCTTTCATGTGATTCCAGACCAAATCCTCCAAAACCACGGCACGAATGTAGTGTCTGCTGCTCTTGCCAGTTGCCGTTCTTCTGTGTCGTTGCTGACGAATCTCCTGCACCTTGTCAAAGACTTCCTGCTCGATAATGGCAGGATGGGTATTGTAGAAAATCACTCGATTTCTTCGGGATTTTCCCTCTGCTTCTTGTCCCAAATAGAATTGGTGTAGGTCTTGAAATTGACCGTTGCACCGATGTACTCTTTTCGTTCAAGAATATTGACAGTGGTGCTTTCGTGCCAGCGGTAAGGGTTCTCCGGCTCAGTATGCGGTGTTTTCACGCCTTGCTTGTTTTTGTATGCGGTAGGTGTGAGAATTTTATCTTTTTCAAGCTGGTCTGCAATTTGGCTTGGTCCACGCCCGTTCATGCAGAGCGTAAAAATCCTCTTGACCACATGTGCAGCTTCCTCGTCGATCACCCATTCCTTTGGATTTTCGGGTTTTTTCATGTAGCCATACGGCACATGGACGGTCAATCTTTCGCCACGCTCACCTTTTGCTTTTTGCACCGCACGAATCTTTCGACTTGTATCCTTTGCGAAAAATTCGTTGAACCAGTTTTTGATACATCAGATGAATTGCTGGTTATTGAATTTTATCTGCAGATATATACCGCTCAAGCTCCACGAGCTTGTGACAGAGGAATATCTGTCTGAAATCCTGTTGGAACTGAAAGAGGATCATAAGGAGCTGCTGTTCCTATGGGCTGTTCGGCTGTTCAGTTCCACCCGGATCGCCCAAATACGGAAGCAAAGCGACCGTAATATCCGCAAGGTGCGGAATACAATGCTGAAAAAGATACAAAAAAAGCTGCTTGAAGCTCTCACTAAGAAGATGAAAGTACAGCAGCCCCTGACCTTGCTTGAAAAAGATTTTTTAGAAGAATCTGGAATGGAGATTGATTCCGAGGAAAAGAAATCGTATAATTGATAATATAAATCAGAGTTATTTGGGTTACAATACATAGTGGAGAGCTTTGTATATGAAGAACCTTTTTGAACGCACCAGCTCAAATTGGGTGCGATACAGTGAATACGAATGGAAAACGGCGGAGAACGGTATGTTGTACCTCACGCCTACAAAAACAGCACAGCCGAGTATCTATGACCCGCTGAGCGAGTATCAGCGGCTTATTCTGGATGCAATTGATATCGGTCGGATGGAGTCACAGAAGAAAACACCGCAGGAGATACAAAAGGCAATTCAGATATTTGTGGTTAAGTATGGCTTGCTTGGACTTATGACAGCTCTGCCCACCACACCGAGCTTTATGGATTACGAGGCAGTTTATCTGCCGAAGAACCATTTTATCCGTGCGGAATCCATGTCCACGATGGGCTACCTTGATTTGTTCTTTCCTTTTGTCAAGCCGGATGTGGTCAAGCGTGGCGTAGAATCCATGTGGAACATACAGAATGACCGTGCAATGATGGCGCTTGCCATGACCATGAGCGACAAACCAATGGCGCTCAATATGAGTTTTCAGCGGGAATATGCCGAACCTTATGAATGGCTAAAGCAGCAGTTCACTGACATTGCTTTTACCTATCTGACTTCTGTGCTGTTCTACGAAGATTATGATAGTATGACGCCGGAGCAAAGACTTCTGATGCAGGAAGGAATGGCGGTCTTTGGAGGCAATGCACCGACCTGCCATATTGCTCTGCTTGACAAGCCGACGATCGTATGGGATTTTCACTCTCTGATTCTTGGAATACAGATGATGTTCAGCTTTATGCTGACCGATAGTGAAAATCCGATTAAGCTCTGCAGGCACTGCACCAAAGCCTTTGTCGCAAGCAGACCAAGTGCTGTATTTTGCAGCCCCCAGTGCAAGAACAAACATAATGTGTATAAGAGCAGGGCGAAGAAAAATAGCTCCGACAGGGAGGAACAAGACAATGATTGATAGATGGATTGCAGAAGCAACAGAATGTGATTTCAAGGTTGCTCTGGAAATAAAGAAGCCGAAAAGCTGGCTAAAAAGCGTCAGCGCCTTTGCAAACGGTATCGGTGGTACTCTGATTTTTGGCATTGACGATAACCGAAATGTGGTTGGTCTGACGGACGCACAGGCAGATGCGGAGACGATCAGCTGCCTGATTAAAGAGCGTATTACGCCATTGCCGGAATTTGTGTTATCTCCTATGCAAGAGCGGGGTAAGAATTTGCTTGCGCTGACTATAAATTCCGGTCCCGCTACACCGTACTTTTATAAGGCAGACGGCGTAACCGAAGCCTACATCCGTATCGGAAATGAAAGTGTTGTAGCACCGGATTATATGCTGCGGGAACTTATATTAAAAGGAACAAACCGCACATTTGATTCTCTGATTACGGACAGTAAGAAGTCGGATTACAGTTTTACCTTGCTTGAAGCAACTTATTTGGAAAAAGCAAAACTGCGTTTCGAGCCTACGGATTATGTATCTTTTGGACTTGCCGACAAAGAGGGTTATTTAACGAATGCCGGTCGCTTACTGACCGATCAGCACATCGTATATAATTCAAGGATTTTCTGTACCCGCTGGAACGGTCTTGACAAGGGTTCCATTTTTGACGATGCCATTGACGATAAGGAATATGAAGGAAATCTGATTTATCTACTCAAAAGCGGAACAGAATTTGTACGCAACAATTCAAAAGTGCGTTTTGAAAAGAAAGCGCAGTACAGAGTGGATAAACCCGATTATTCTGAGCGAGCTGTCACAGAGGCACTTGTAAACGCTCTTATTCACAGAGATTACTTGGTTATGGGCAGCGAAGTTCATATTGATATGTACGATGATCGCTTGGAAATTTATTCCCCTGGTGGTATGTATCGTGGAAAGCCGATACAAGAGTGCGGTTTGGATGAAATTGATTCCGTGCGCCGTAATCCTGTAATCGCTGATTTGTTCCACCGTATGAAGTTCATGGAACGCCGTGGAAGCGGCATCAAGAAGATTTTGGATGAAACCGCAAAACTGCCCGGATATACAGAAGAATTGAAGCCTACATTCCACTCCACTCATTCGTCATTCTTTGTGACTTTGAAAAATATCAATTATTCATCTCAGTCACTCAGTGACCAAGATAGTGACCAGGATACTGACCAAGTTGTGACTAAGATGATTCTTGAGTTTTGCGCAGAGCCAAAAAGCAAACGTGAAATTTGTGAACATCTCGGATTTAATAATCTGACCTATTTTACACGCATATACTTGAATCCCTTGCTTGATGCAAAGAAGTTGCTTAGAACGATTCCCGATAAGCCAAGCAGTAAAAATCAAAAGTATGTCCGTGCATAAAGGCTTAACTTGTCCAATAGAAATATAAATTGCGATAACACGCCGTTATCTTGCAATTCACATTGCAGTTGCCTATTATCAATCAAGTTTTTCTGTCACCTTGCAAGGTGACAGAAAAAGACAACCTTGATGTCACGCTTTGGTGCATCATCGGAGCGAGGCTCGACCTTGGCATACGGGTCGGGATTGGAGAAGTAGTATTCGGAAACTTCCTCGTCATACTCTCCACTCGCAATCTGTTCCTCAAGAATCATATCGTCTATTTCTTCGGGAGTGAGCTCACGATCTTCTTTCTCTTTTCGTTTCGCATCCATCCGGTCGAGCCTCCTGATTCTTTTTGATTTCTTCAATGTCCGCTTCGTAGATGTTACCAGTTGTGTTGAGCTGTTTGGCAATCTGGTTTTCGCTGTTGGATATTCGTTTTGCAAAGCGTTCTTTAGGCTTAACTTCAGGCAAATAATCACCTTGCCCACATAGCATGGATTGATAATCTGGCAACTCACTTAAGAGCGCATATTGATTTGAGTCAGCTTCATATTTTGCAGTCATAGCGTAATCGCCATTTGTGACAAAAATGTAGTCTGCGTTCAAATCATTTGCGTAATCTATAGCTTGCTGAATTGCACTATCATCAATCATGATTTCGGGTGCTTTGCATTCAATGATCGCAAGAGGGGACAGTTCGCCCTTGTTTCCATTAAATCTCTCTACAATAATATCGGCACGCCGAGCACTACTTACTTGGTATTATGAAAGACGCATTTCGACTTGTATCATTTCTTTAGGTATATTTTTGCAGGATAACAAGTATTGCAAAACTTGTTGCCGCACAGTTTCCTCTGGCGTTTTCAAGATTAATCGCTCTCTAAATGGATCGACATAATATTCTTTCCCATGAGACCTATGTATTTGGGGTAATTGTAAATTGTTAAGCAATTTATAAAAATTTGTCATGATTCAAATCTCCAAACTCAAATTTTGAGTACTGCGGCATTAAAAAACATTACTGTATGTGTACATACATCATTATACAAGACGGCATCATATTTTCAATATTAGCTTCCAAATTCGCTGGATTAAAGCATGACTTTTTATGAACATATCCTTGCCAAAACAAGAGCTATCCCACTGAATGGCAGGGCAGCTCTTACTCGTCAGTAAAAATCAATCAAGGCGTTAGTATTCCGTAACTGTCTTGAGGTAGACAGCAGGATCGCCATTAAGGATTAAATCAGCATATGCAGCAGGGTCATTGTAGATCAGATAGTCGAGTTCCGACTGTTGATATATATTGTACACTACCTCATTTTCCACAGCGATAGTATCGATAGAAACCATGCTACCATTCGAGAAGCAAAGCTCTACACAAGCAGTATCAAGGTTAAATTTTCAAGATAACAGGTGTTTCATGATGAATACCTCCGAAATTTTTATATTTTGTTGCTAAAAAAGAACGATGCCGGTCATGTGACTCGACATCGTTTTTTTCGTTGTTGTTTCCAACCCTGTCAGACAGATGCCGTAAAATAGTAATTTTTTAGAATTACTGTCTTACGAGCACCTATCTAAATGGCCGGCTTTTTCAGGCTTTCGCTTGGCTGCGGGGAAATACGATCGAAATCACGGTTCCTTTTTGCACTTCGCTTTGCACCGTGATTTTTCCGCCGTGAATCAATGCCGCATGTTTGACGATGGAGAGTCCCAGACCGGTACCGCCGGTTTGTTTGGAATGGCTCTTGTCCACACGGTAGAATCGTTCAAATATTTTGTCATGGTATTCGCAAGGGATGCCGATGCCGGTATCATGGACCGATAACTCTACAAATTTTGCGCGATCCCGTATCAAAACACGGACACTTCCTCCTTCATGATTGTATTTGACGGCATTGTCACAGAGATTGTGAATGATTCGAATCAACAAATCGCGGACACCGATCATCGTTCCGGCATCTCCCGCCACATTCAATGAGATCTTTGACAAACTGGCCGCATTGCCCAATGAGTTGCAAACATCCCGTGCCAGATCAAGAAGCGAGAGTTCTTCAAAATGCATCCGGACTCCCTCATCAAGCTGCGAAAGCTGAATGATGTCATCAATCAACAGAACCAGTCCGGAAGCTTCTTTTTTTATCATTCCGATGAAACGGGGGATATCCTCCTGCTTTACAATATTGTTTTCCAGAAGCTCCGCGGAGCCGATGATGGACTGAAGCGGAGTTTTCAGCTCATGCGAAATATTGGCGGTAAACTCCTTGCGATGTTGTTCCGCACGAACCTGTTCGCTGATATCAAAAGCCAGAAGTACAATGCCTTGAAAACCTGCCGCATTTTCCTCATTGGAATCAATGCGGCTGATATCGAACAGGTATTCGCATCCGTTTTTCTCGGCTCGAAAACGGTGATGGGCATTTGCCTTTGCCGCTTCCAGGGCATTGGACAGATCCGGATTTCGATCGATGGTAAGAAAATCCGATCCGATGCAGTCAAAATCGGCATCAAATATTTCTTTTGCAACAGGATTGATGGAAAGAATATGCATGGATTGATCCAAAATGACCAGAGCCTCTTTCATATTGGAGGTAATCTGCTCAAATTCCTTTTTCTTATGTGCCAGCTCCTGCATTTTTTTCTGAATTTCCCTTTGCTGTGAGTAAATGCGACGAAGCAGAGGGGAAATTTCCTCGTATACATCATTTTCCAGAGGGGCTTCAATATTCAGGGAATTCAGCGGTTCGACCAGATGCTTTGCCATTCGCATGGCAAGCAGGGCGGATAAACTCAATGCCAATACGAATACTGCACAAAGCGGTTGCAGCATGCCGAGCATCAGGGTCCAGGAAGAGGCGCGTGCGGAGGAAATTCGAAGTACACTTCCGTCAAAAAGGCGTGTTGCGATATAGATGGTTTGTTCGGTTAAAGTGGAGGAGTGACGAATACTGCTGCCGCTTCCCGTTGTCTGCGCAAGCCGGACCTCTTCACGGTCCTTGTGATTTTCCATGCCGTGGATATCGACATGACTGTCAAAGACCACATTACCGTTTGCGTCGATTAATGTGAGACGGTTTTTGGTCAATGTCAGACGTTTCAGATAGGGGATTCCCAGCTCTTCGGTGGCATTTGCTGCCAAATTCAACTCATCATTCAGTTGACTTTTCTGAATGTTTCCGAAATAGGAAAACATCACCAAAGTGGTGACGATCAGACCGGCAATTAACACAGTGAATGCGGTCAGGAGGATGGAATGAAAGATTTTCCTAGTCATGTCCCGCCTCCCATTTATAGCCGACATTCCGCACGGTTTCAATCATTTTTCCATATGGCTCTATTTTATGACGAAGCGTGCGAATGTGAGAGTCCAGTGTTCTGGAATCGCCAAGATAATCCGATTTCCAGACGGAGGAAAACAGTTGTTCCCTGGTATAGACCATTCCGGGATGAGAGAGGAAGAGCAGAAGCAGTTCGAATTCCTTATAAGTCAGCGATATTTTGGCATTGTTAAGGGTGGTGGTTCTTTCATTGATATTCAGTATCAAATCTTTAAATCTCAGCAACTTGGACGGCTGCGAGTGTTCGGTGCGTCGCAGCACCGCTTTCACCCTTGAAACCATTTCCATGACACTGAACGGTTTTACGATATAATCATCCGCACCGAGATCCAGTCCCTTAATGCGATCGTATTCCTGACCTTTTGCGGTTGCCAAAATAACCGGAACCTGCCGGAATTTTGCAGAGGATTTCATTTGCATCAGTATATCGATGCCGTTCATTCCGGGAAGCATCACATCCAGAATGACAAGTTGCGGTTGCTCATGACTCAGCGCTTCCCAAAATGCCTTGCCGTCCTGAAAGCCTCTTGTTTCAAAGCCGGAATTTTCCAGAGCATATCTTTCAATATCCCGGATACTGTCGTCATCCTCTACGCACCAAATCATGTCGAAACCTCCTTATGTGTTCCTGTAATCGAAAATATTACCCATTCGGCAATGTTCGTCGCATGATCGCCGATTCTTTCAAAGTATTTGGAAATCATCAAAATATCCAGGGCGAATTCACCGTCCGCACTGTTGTTGCCGATCAAATCGATTATATCATGTTTGACTTCCGAAAAATAGTCATCCACAATATCATCCTGAGCGATCACCTGCTTTGCCAAATCCAAATCCTTTTTTACGAAGGCATCCACACTTTTTACCACCATATCCATCGCCGTATTTGCCATATCCTGAATCGGACGAATGCTTTTTGTGGTTTTTCCCTTTAAATAGATGACAATCTGCGCAATGTCCTCCGCCTGATCTCCGATTCGTTCCATATCGGTAATCATTTTCAGAGCGGCGGAAATCAGGCGCAAATCGCCGGCAACCGGTTGCTGATGCAGCAGCAATTTCATGCAATGCGCTTCAATATCCCGTTCCATCAGATCAATTGCCGATCCGTTGTCCACAACTTTTTCGGCGATGGAACGATTTCCCTGTTCAAGTGCCTGTACGGCGAGAGAAATCGCTTCCTCGCACATGGCACCCATTTTTATGATGTCCTTGTTTAACTCTTCCAGCTGTTCGTCAAAACGATTCCTCATAGTTCCCTCCGGGTTGAATTATTTTGATGTTTTTTACGTCTCTCATCCGAATCTTCCCGTTATATAATCTTCCGTGCGCTTATCTTTCGGAGCGCTGAAGATTTCATCGGTTTTCCCGAACTCCACGAGATTCCCCGATAAAAAGAATGCGGTGTAATCCGATACGCGGGCAGCCTGCTGCATATTATGGGTAACCATTACGATGGTATAATCTTTTTTCAACTCCAAAACCAGATCCTCAATGTGAGAGGTTGAAATGGGATCCAATGCGGAAGTCGGTTCGTCCATCAACAGTACATGCGGTTTTACCGCCAACGCCCTTGCGATGCAAAGACGCTGCTGCTGCCCTCCGGACAGACCGAGCGCATTTTTTTTCAGTCTGTCCTTGACTTCATCCCAGATGGCGGCGTTTTTCAGTGCCTGTTCCACAATTTCGTCGAGCATGGCTTTTTTTGTAATTCCGTGTGTTCTGGGGCCATAGGCGACATTGTCGTAGATGCTCATGGGAAACGGGTTCGGCTTCTGAAAAACCATGCCGATATCCTTTCGAAGCCGGTTCACATCCACATTTTTGGAAAAAATATCCGCCCCGTTGAAGCGAATGTCACCGGTTATTCTCACATCGGGGATAAAGTCCGTCATGCGATTCAGTGTTTTCAAAAAAGTGGATTTCCCGCAACCGGAAGGTCCGATCAGTGCGGTAATCTTTGACGATGGAATTTCAATGTCAATATATTTCAGAGCCGGATACTCATTATACCAAAGACACATATTTTTAACGGAAACAACAGAGTTCATAAACTCCTCCTTTTTGAAAAATGATGTTGTACCATGTGGGTCGCCATGTTGATCAATATCGTCAGCATCATCAAAACGGTTGCGATGGCAAACGCAATCTCGAATTCTCCCTGTTCCTTTGCATATACATACATGGAAACGGTCAGAGTGGCACCGGGGGAAGACATTCCCTCAAGAAAACCGTGCACGGAATGGGCAAATCCGGCAGTAAACAAAAGTGCGGCGGATTCACCGAGAATGCGTCCTACACTGAGAATGCATCCGGAAATAACACCGTCCAGGCATCCCGGAAGCACGACAGTTCGAATCACGCGCCATTTGCCGGCTCCCAGTCCGAACGCACCTTCGCGATAGGATTGGGGAACGGTTTTCAGGCTTTCCTGTGTGGTGCGCATAATCGTAGGCAGGTTCATGATGACCAAAGTCAAAGCACCGGACAGGAGGGAGGTACCGAAATTGTTGGAAAAAATCAACATCCCGACCAGACCGAAAATGATGGACGGAATTCCGCTGAGTGTTTCGGAAGCGTATTCGATAATGCCCACTATTTTTTTATTGGAGGCATATTCCGTCAAATAAACGGCGGCACCGACTCCGAGCGGGAGAGCAATGAACAGAGTCATAAGAATAATGTACACCGTATTCAGTATGTTCGGCAGGATTCCGATGGTTTCCTTAAGATAACTCGGAGCGGTGGAAAGCAGATTCCAGGTAATGTGTGGAATTCCCCGTACCAATACATAGATGATCATAAAAAGTACCAAAGATGCGGTGATCGTCACGGCGATGTACATGGCGGATTTCATGAGAAGCTCGAAACCGATTCGTTTTACGGAAGGCGATGAACGGAACATGTTTATTTTTCCTTTTTTAAGAAGTAGTTTAATACGGCATTGATCAGCATAATAAAAAGGAACAACACCAGCGCAATGGAAAACAGTGCCTGTCTTTGCAGCCCGGAAGAATAGGACATTTCGCCGGACACGGCGGTGGTCAGAAAACGCACGCTTTGGAACAGACTGTCGGGCATATTGGGTGCATTTCCCGCAACCATGATGACGGCCATGGCTTCCCCGACCGCACGTCCGATACCGAGTACAACAGCGGCGGTAATTCCGCTTTTTGCGGCAGGTACGCTGACCCTGAAATAGGTTTCAATCGGGGAGGCTCCGAGCGCAAGCGAAGCATCTTCGTATTCTCTCGGAACCGCATCAAGGGCGGCAATGGAGAGCTTTATGATGGACGGCAATATCATTACGGCAAGCACCAAGATGGATGCCAGTAAACTTGCGCCGTCCGGAACCTGAAATATTTTGCGAATGCCCGGAACCAGAACAAACATGCCGACCAAACCGTAAACCACGGACGGGATGCCCGCCAGTAAATTGACGGCTCCCTGCATGACATTTCGCACCTGTTCGGAAGCGATCTTGGACAGGTAAACGGCGCTCAAAAAGCCCACCGGAACACCGAGCAAAATGCCGCCGAATGTGCCGTAAACACTGGTCAGAATAAAGGGAAGTATTCCGTATTTCGGTGTAGCAGCGGTAGAAGCCCATTTTGTACCGAACAAAAACGGAATCAAACCGATTTTACGGATTGCCGGTATTCCCGAAACAATCAGGTAAATCGAAATCAACAGCACGCATAATACAGTGATTAAGCCGAGGATCAGAAATATGCCGTGCACAATTTTCTCGAAAATCCGGTGTTCGCTTTTGGCTGCTTGTCTTGTGATAAGGAAATCCGGGTTTACGGAAGCTGCAGGGCATGCATTGGAATGAGATTTCATAATGAACTTCCTTTTTGTGAAATATCGGTCAGTTCACGGGAACCAGACCTGCATTGACGATGATATCGTGAGCTTCTTCCGAAAGGACATAATCAAAGAATTTCCGGGCCGATTCGCCAAGCGGTTGTTTACTGCTTGTAACCAAAAGAAACGGCCTTTGCACCACATAACTGCCGTCTCGGATATTTGCTTCGTTCGGCGCAATGCCGCCAACGGTCAGGGTCTTCACACTGTCTTTTACGGATGCCACCGATGCATATCCGATTGCGGACGGATTTTGAGCCACCGTGGTAATCACATCACCGGTGGAGGTCAACTCTTGGCGGTACCGGCACAGATCCTCGGCATCGATAATGCTTTCAAAACCGTCTCTTGTGCCGCTTCCCGCCTCTCTTCCGATGAGGACGATTTCCGAGTCATTGCCGCCTACCTCTTTCCAGTTTGTGATTTCTCCTGTGTAGATCCGGGTAATTTCCTCGAGGTTCAGATCATCTACGGTGTTTTCAGGATTCACAATCACTGCGATTCCGTCCAGAGCCATAACGGTTCCGATTAAACCATCGGCTATCTCGGTGTCTTTGAGTACACGGGAGGAAAGTCCGATGTCGCATCGACCTTCCGAGACCGCCTGGATTCCGCTTCCGGAACCGGTCGGATTGTAGGAAAAGCGAACACCGGTTTGATTTTGAAATGCCTCTCCCAAACCGCCGATGACTTTTTCCATGGATGTGGAACCGTCCGTAGTGACGCCGTTTTGCGATTTTTGCGTACATGCGCTAAGAGCGGCGACGGCGATGATTCCTGTGAGGAAGATGCATACCAGTTTTTTCATATGATTTCTCCTTGAGTGTTTTCATTTTTTTGCTTCTTCAGTTTAAAATCCGAATTTGAAATCTGAAATACATAAGATGTGAAATTCAGGTGAAATATCCGGCTTTATAAAAATTCAGAAACTTCTGGGATTTTTTCTCATAAATCAAGGGTAGAATGATTCCAGAAATGAAAAAGAAAGGACACAGGAGCATGAGATTTAAAAAACAGATTCTTTCAATCCTTGCGCTTGGCTGTGCCGTCGGCATAGCGGCATGTTCGATCGTGCCGAATTCGGAAATGTCACAAAGCATGCAGATGCAAAGTATGACGGCAGGGAGTATGCAGTCGGAAGAAGCGACGAAAAGCGCGGATGCAAATGACGCCGGTATGGCGAAAGAAACACCGCAGAGCAATTTTTACAAGTACATCAATGAGAAGTGGTTAAGCGAAACCAGGATTCCGGAAGGGCAATCTTCGGTTGACAATTTCAGTGAGTTGCAGTTGAAGACGGACACCGACATCCGCGAGATGATCGGAAAACTGCAGGAAGACTACGCCAATCTGGAAGAGGGCAGTTCGGAGAAGAAACTGATTGACCTGTACAATATGGCAAAGGATTTTGAAACCAGAAATCAGCTGGGAATGGATCCGATTCGGGATTATGTGGAGGAAATCCGAAGCATCCGAGATATGGACGGTTTTCGTGCTTCCGTGGCAAGACTGTATTCCAAGGGTGTTGTCAGCGATATTCCCTTTATCATTGACAATGATGTGAAGAACAGTTCGGTAATGGCCCTGTATTTGAACAAGCCGGAACTCGGAATTTCAAAGAAAAACTTTGAGGGAAGCGATGAGTTTGCGAAAAAACAGCAGGAGGCATTTAAGAAGTTGATGCAGGAGATTTTCGTATGGTCGGGCAATTCCGAGGGCGAGGCGATGAAGAAAGCAGAGTCCGTTTTTGAACTGGAAAAGCAGCTTGCAAGTGTGATG
>JBHAEV010000115.1:0-10576 GCA_041855735.1 Lachnospiraceae bacterium | reverse complement strand
CGTGGTATTCCAAAGCGGAGAAACCGGAAGCACGGCATTGGACGGCTCCGTGGATCTGACCGTGGAGCGCGGTTTGGAAGTGGTTTATCCGGATTTGCCGCAGGCCAATGCGGACGGTCGCGCATATTTGTACGAAGTGAGAGAACTCGGTGTCGTGGATGCGGCGGGAAATGTTTTTACCGTGTCAAACAGTCAGGTTGACAATCGTTACGGGGTAATGATCACCGGAAATCCGGGCAACGGATATCAGATCCAAAATGTCGCCGTAAATCCGAACCGCCGAAATATTACAGTCAGCAAGGAATGGGAGTTTGCAAACGGCTCCACAGCTGCTCTTGCGGGCAGCAAGATCGTCATTGTGCTGATGCAAAAAGTCGGTTCTGCCCCTGCAACCGAATATCGCCGTGTAACATTGGACGAGAGCAACAACTGGAGACATACCTTCCAACTTCTGGAAAAGCGCAGAAACGGTGAGGAAGTGACGTATTTTGTCAAAGAAGTGAACCGGCTTGACGGCTTTACACAAAGTATTACGGAAGATCTTGCACAGCAGACTCCGAATACGAATGTGTTCCTTGTAAAGAATACGGCAATTAAGAGAAATCGAATTGAATTTACAAAGACTTGGGATGGTATCGATCCGAATGATGCTCCTGCGATTTTCTTTGACCTGTATGACAGTGCCAACATGAACACGCCGATGTTCAGTCAGCAGGTGCGTTTACAGGGCGGAGCATACAAAGCGGTTTTTGAAAATGTACCGAGCTTCGCCTACACGGTCATTTTGAATGCCCAGCTTCCGGATTTGGATCCGGATAAGGGCAAGATCGAATCACGAAAAATCAAGTATGTTCTCAAAGAACGTTATGCGGACGGCAGACAAAGACCTGCTTACACCTTTACCACAAACCTGAATGATGACGCATTCCGCTCCTATTCCGATGACGCAAATATCGGCAGCAATCTGAGCTTCACGGTGACGAACACCATGGCAAAACAAAATGTCAAAATTGTGAAGACTTGGGAAGGCGTGGATCCGACCGATGCGCCGAATGTGGAGGTGGAATTGTACGATATTACCGATGATACGACCGCCGATCACTCCGATACCGCAAATCATCAACAAATCGGCACAAGGAGAGTGCTGCAATACCATACGGATGCCGCACAAAGTTTCACAACGGTATTTGAAAATCTTCCGAAATACCGTCCGGACGGATTTACGCCGATCCGATATATGGTTAAGCAGATTAGCGTTTTGCCGGGATATGATACGAGGGTCGACGAAGTGATTACCGTGGATGAACAAAACAAACTCGGAAAAATTCACAGCAAGAGAAAAGTAAAAAATCTGCAGATCAAAAAACAGTGGGAAATGACAATGGAAAACCATCCGGGTGCCAATTCGACAAAACCGGATGTGTATGTGGACATTCTCGCGGACATGACGGATGACGGGATTGTCAATCCGACAGCATATCGTCAAACCGGACTTCAGACCGAAGGACTTTTGCTCAGTGATGCCAATCACTATGAAAAGAGTATAAACGGCTTGAATGAGTACACAAATGACGGCAGCATCAAGATACGATATTATTTAAAGGAACGCGATCTGACCGGATACATCGAACCGTCAGACATCAGTGCCGCTTCGGAGAGTGAGGGAAGAGGCCGCATTGCCGTTGCCGAAGATGCGACCCGATATCTTGGAACATTCGTCAACAAGCAGGAAAAGGTCAATCTCTATACCGAACTGAACTGGGTGGGATTGGAGAGATATCCGAGCGCCGAATTGAGCCGATTGCCACGGCCGACCCTGGAAGTATGGGATCAAACCGATCCGCTTCATCCGAAAAAGGTAAGAAGCGCCGTGCCGATGGTGCTGACCGAGGATCACAATGTGCCGGGAAGGGCAAGGTGGACTGCACAAATGCTTGATTTGCCGAAATTTTCGGCGGACGGAACGCAGGCGATTGTCTATGAGGTGGTGCAGACCGATGTCTTTACCGGATATCGCAGCAGCGCGACAACCGTGCCGCTGGATGCGGGCGGAAACGAACTTTCGGTTCGTGATGTTTCGGGAAATATCATTCTCGACGATACCTTACGCAACAGTATTCTTGCCGACGTGAAAACATGGGAAGCGAGAATTACGAACACCGTAAAACTTCGCGATGTATCGGTACATAAGACTTGGGAAGGCAGAGTGGGAGAGAGTGCGACCATACACCTTCTGGCAGACGGCACGCGCATTCATGAACAGCCGAATACGCCGGCATCTCCGATCGTTTTGCGGGAATACAATCCGGGGCAGAGCGGCACATGGAATTACACATTCCGGAATCTGCCTTACACTAAAATCGACGGGAACAGCGTAATTGACTATACGGTGGAGGAAGACGACATTGTTAACTATACCAAACGTTTTGTGCGCACCGAAGCGAATGTTGCCGGAAGAGAAGTAAAGAGCATCCGCTATGATGTGTTCAATACCTTTGCGTCGATTGACATTACCGTAAAAAAATCATGGGAAAATGCCGGTTTGTCCGGTGTCCCTGCCGTACAAATGCAGCTTATGGACATGACGGACATCTCGCATCCGATGCCGGTTATCGGTATGACTGCCACACTCGATGCGAACAACGGCTTCGAGAGTGTGTTTGAAAATGTTCCGAAATTCAAGAATGACGGCATGACCCGAATCAAGTACGATGTCATCGAAATTCCGAATTTGCCGGGCTATCGTTTAAGTACCGATGTCACCTACTCCGATGTGCCGACACCGACATCCGAGTTCGGAACGGCAAGAATCGAAGCTGTCAACCATCGGATTCCGGTCACGCTGAAGCTGAAAAAAATCTGGGAAGATGAAATGGACGGCAATCGCCCGGAAGTGGAATTTTTGCTGTATCATGACAGTACGGATGACGGTTTGGAAAATCCGATCCCGTTGCATGATGTCAACGGTCAGACTTTGGATTTGAAACTGAAGGCATCAGACGGGTATGAAACAAGCCTGCAAGTCCCGAAGTATGCGACAGATGGTATTTATGAAATCAAGTACTTTATCTCGGAAAAACCTCTGAGAGGCTATCGTTCCGATGTAACGGACAAATTGCTGCTGACTGCTTTGGATGCGAGCACCTTGACGGGAGAAATCCGAAATAAAATCGTACCGATTCATGTTCGGATCAATGCGACATGGAAAGACATGGATGTCTACAAAAATGTGGATCGTATTCCGGATCTGCATGTGACACTGTATGATGTCACCGATCCGGCAAATCCGAAGCCGATCCGTTCCGAAGCCATGTTGGTGAAAGATGTCGACGGTTCCTATAAAACGACATTTGCCGATGTTCCGAAATACCGCGCGGACGGAGTGACGCCGATCCGATATGCCGTAAAAGCAGCCGAACTGGAAGATAAGCGTTTGCCGGGCTATGTCGGAACCTATCTGGAACCGATGACGGACACCGACGGAAATGTTACCCTGAGCATGGAAATCCGTCCGAGAATGCGGAAGGTAACCGTGCTTCAAAAAACAAGAGGCGGAAAAATTCCGGAGGTGGAAAGTTATCTGCATTATAAGAATGAAAAAGTATTTCCGGATCGATTTCATATCGGTTCTTCTTCCGTCGGAGTAACCGTTGAGGTTCCGTATTTTGAGGCGGACGGTACAACGGAGAGAAAGTATATGCTGTTTTCCTATCAGCCGGAGGATTACCTGCTGGATATTGAGTTTTCGAAAGTTCCTCAGGATTTGAGCGGATCCGGGTACACGGATTTGAAATATGTGTTGACCCTGAAAAAAGGAAGGAGTAGAAGCGGAGGCGGCAGCGGTGTGGTCAAAGTGGGTTCCGGTTCATCGGCTCCATCCGTCGCGGATGCAGAGAAGGATATTCTGATTTCCGATCGGGACGGCAATATTCACAATCCGGAGTCCGCCGAACGGACGATAAAATGGACGGATGCCTATGGAAAGACCATTACAATCGGCGAGAAAGACCGTAAGAAATACACTGTGGACAAAACCGGACGCATTGTGCCGAAAACGGGAGAAGATTTGCCGATGCATGTGCACGCTCTTAGCATCGGAGCCGGATTGCTGCTGGTGTATCTTTACCTGAGACGAAGGCGCAAAGAGGACGAAAAATCTCAACGCAATGGGGAGAACCTGTAAAAGGGAGCAAAGCCGGTATCGGCAACAAAACCGGTATCGGCAGCGATAACGACAACCGTATCCGATCGGCAGCATAATGTAACTCGATAAGAGCGGTATGGCCGGCAACTCGACCTGCGGTTCCTGACGAACGACCAAACATCGTCGGGAACCGCATGTTATCCATATATGTTTTTTCATGGTCGGATGTTTCGGATGCCGGACGTTGATGCAGAACTTCGTTTCTTTGTGATTGACAAAGGCGAGTCAAGTGGGTAAACTTATAAAGATACGGTTTATAGCAAAAACACTTGGAAACATAAGTTGGAGATAATGATAAAAAAACAGAAAGAAAAAATGATGGAATGGTTCCGGCGTAAGAGAAATATTGCGATCGGGACAGCTTTGCTTTTCCTTGCGCTCGGAACGGGAATCTACGCCTCTTTGCTGAGCACCTTTGCCGTGGAACAACATGCCAAGGAAGAAGTGAAGCCGACGAAACCGCTGCCGAATGATATTTTAAATATTATTGCAAAGCAGATTGAAGACCGAAAAGAACATGAGTACATTCCGGTGGAGTTGGATACATGGGAACCCGCTGCAAGTTATTTAAACTTAAGCACCAGATTTCCGGAAGGCGCGGACACATCCGATCCGACACAAAGCCATGCCGGCATGATTTTTAAGGAACTGCTAAGAATTGACGGGGAATGGTATTCGCAGGTCATCGCGCATCTGGATGACAAGCCGGAGCAGATGGCAGCGCTGCTCGGTATGCCGGTAACGGCCGTTTACGGGAAATACAATGTGACCGATCAGGAGCAGGACCCGTTCAACAAAGAAACATGGACGGTAAAAAAATGGGATGATGTCATCGTGACGATTTCGGATGCAAACGGTTCGAAACTGGAAACCAATTCCAATCTCAAAGAAATTATGGCGATGGCAAATGTTTACGGATATTATCACAATTGGGAAGATGAGGAACTTTTCCTCAACTATGCGAAACAATTGTTGGAAAAATCCAGAAATCATGCATTCTCGATGAGCGATATCTCGTTTGAAAAGGAAATACTGACACAGGAGGATATCGCAAAGGCAAGAAGCAAAGGAAACGGTCAGGCTTTGGCGGATTATTTTAAACCTCCATCGTCGACAGCTTCCGGTGAAAACACATCGGAACAAGCCGATAGCACTTCAACAGCCTCCGGTGAAAATGCATCGGAACAAGCCAAAAGCACATCGGCATCCGCCGGCGAAAATGCATCGGTACAAGTCGAAAGCACGGATTTTTTCCAAACCGATGCTGCGGATACGGGAATTTCCGTGACAAAAGCAATGGAGTGGACTTTGCGTGAAACCGGCTTTGACGGCGGCCCCGGTGTTGTAAAGGCGACTCCGTCCGAAGCGACGGCTTTTTCCGGCTCCGATGCTTCTAACGAAAACGGCGCTGTTTCTCATGAAAGCAAAGACGCTGCGGATTCGGTCAATTCCGCCATCGCGGAATTTGAAACGGATACCGATGGGAATGTGATATTTCCGACAAAAACGGGAGAGCTTGATCTGCATTTGAATCTGACCGTGTATAAGCTTTCCGGTTCAAGAAATCTGTATTCCATCGATGAAATCGGAAACAGCACAGAGAATTTTAACGAAAACTGGCAGGGTTGGACACCGGACAAGATTGCCGCGGTCAACGAATTGGTCAATGAAAACTGGTATGCAAAATTCGGAATCAGTTCAAATTCTTTTTCCACAGCCGCAACGCTGACCGATCGGGAAATCGACGCATACCTTTCGAACTTGCCGGCGGACCTGTCCGAAACCAGAAGAGCGGTCATCGAAAAAGCATTGAATACGGTCGGTTACATTCCGTATTATTTTGGAGGAAAGCCCGTATCGGAGGAATTTGACTCCAATCATTTTTATAAAATCATTGCTCCCGATGATAAGGGAAGAGTTTTTCGCGGACTGGACTGCTCCGGATGGGTGAACTATATACTGTGGTCGGCAACCGGAAAAAGGCCGTATGCCGCAAGTACTGGCGCATTCATTCATGCAGGCAGAGCCGTTGACCGGGCCGACTTGAAACCGGGGGATGTACTGGTTCGAAGCGGCACCGAGGAAACGGTCGGGCACATTGTCATGTTCTTGCAGTGGAACCCGGACGGAAGCATGAAAGTAATCGAGGAAACCGGATTTCCTCAAAATAATGTGACGATCAGTGATACAAATATAACCTGGGCTTGTCGTAATCTATTGGACTAACTTCAGGGAACAGCAGGTGGATACATGAAAGAAGATTTCGGATTAAAGAATGACACGGACAGACAAAAATATCTGAATGATTTGGAACGTTTGCGTCGAATCAAGGAAAATGAACGGTATAACAGCAAAAACAAATCGGTTTCGGAATATATCGAGGACTATTACTACGATGCCGAGGACTACACGCCTACCAGTTCTGCGGATGTCGGCTATGGAGAATACGAAGAGTATTTGAATGAAAGAAACAAAAGAATACAGTCGGAAAAACAGCGGTATTCGGAAGAGGATTTGTTTGAGAGGAACGCACGGGCAAATTTGCGCTCCGGGCAGAACCATGACACAATCCGTCGGGAAAATCATGATAATGATTCGGCTCGTCATGCGGAAGAGAACAAGAGAAAAGAGTTTATGGAGTCCAAAAACAAAGCCGAGTCTTCCATGAAAAGAAATTATCGCATGCCGTCCGGCTTGCGATTGCCGGAACTGGACGGTAATCTGGAAAAAAAACGCATGGAACTTCAGGCGCAAAGGGAAGCCAGACGAAAAAAGGAATTGGAAGAGGCTGCCATTGCGGAGCAGAAGCGCCGGGATGAAGAACTGGTGCGAAAGAGAAGAGCCCGGCAAAGCGAAAATGTAGCTTCCGAAAGTACCAAATCCGGGAGCGGTGCTTCGGTGAGTCGTCAGGCCCCGTCCATAAAAAAAGGAATCGGTATCGGCGTTGCCGCAAGCCGTCAGAATCCGACGGCGAAAAACGGAAACAATGTTGCGGCAGGTCGTCCGAATCCGATGAAAAACGGAAACAGTGTCACAGCAGCTCGTCCGAATCCGATGAAAAACGGAAACAGTGTCACAGCAGCTCGTCCGATTTCTACGGCGAAAAACGGAAACAATGTTGCGGCAAGCCGCCGGAATCCGACGATAAAAACCGGAAACAGTGTTGCGGTAAGCCGTCAGAATCCGACGAAAAACGGAGCCGGCTCGCCCGCACGAGGCGCATCAAAGAAAGAGAACAGCAAAACACCGGTACCATTCGGCAAACGAGTTAAGAAATTTTTCGGAAATCTGATAAAAATCATTCTGGTTGCCCTATTGTTTTTCGGCGGAATATTGGTGCACAGTTTCTATACCAAACAGGAGGGGTATTATACCATTGCCATTTTCGGTGTGGATTCCAGAGACGGCAATGTCGGAAAGGATGCCCTTGCCGATGTCAATATGATTGCCAATATCAATCGGGAAACCGGTGCGATTCAGCTTGTGTCCGTATACAGGGACATGATTACGGAAATCGACGGAAACGGCAATTATCACAAGCTCAATGAGGCATATTTTAAGGGTGGTGCTTCCAGAGCGGTTGCGGCTCTGGAACGAAATCTGGATCTGGACATTGAAGGATATGCCACTTTCAACTGGAAGGCGGTGGTGGACGGTATCAATATTCTGGGCGGAATCGATCTGGAAATTACCGAAGCGGAATTTAAATACATCAACAGTTTTATTACCGAGACGGTAGAAGGAACCGGAGTCGGTTCGCACCATCTGAAACATGCCGGTATGAATCATCTGGACGGCGTGCAGGCGGTGGCATATGCCAGACTTCGTCTGATGGACACTGATTTCAATCGAACCGAACGTCAGCGAAAAGTCGTGAAGCTGGCAATGGAAAAGGCAAAACAGGCGGATTTTGCAACCATCAACAATATTATTGTAACCATTTTGCCGCAGATTGCTACAAATATGACGCCGGACGATTTGATACCGTTTGCGAAAGATATGAAGAAGTATTATCTGGCGGAAACCACCGGTTTTCCGTTTGAGCTCGTCACCATGAACATCGGCAAGAGGGATTATGTCGTTCCGGTAACGCTCAAAAGCAATGTCATTAAGCTGCATTCCTTCCTCTACGGTGAGAGCGGTACCGTGAATTACACACCAAGCGCCAAGCTGAAGGAAATCAGCAAGTACATCATATCGGTGTCGGGTCAAGGTGAGGACACAGAGGATATTCAGATAAAAGTCGATCAAAGCAGGGAAGGCGGCATCGGTCCGACGGGAGGCGGCAGTTCTTCCACGAAGGTCGCCGGAACGACGAAAAGCGAAACCGCTGCACAGGACACAACACAATCCGAAACGGAAACCATGACGACGGAAGAAACCACAACGAAAGCGTCGGAAGAAACGGAAGAAAGCGCCGATTCGATTGAGCCGCAGACACTTGCTCCTGAAACGACGGAAACATCGCAGGATCGCGGAGATTTTGGAATACCGGATGAGAATGACACGACACTCCGGGGACCCGGAGCAGACGCCGAGAGCGATGATGCCCAAAACGGCCCCGGGGTTAATCCGTAACTGACGGATACAAAAGAATTCAAGCCAATGATTTCAGCTCGGAATGTTGCAAAATGCCATGTTCCGGGCTGTTTTTTATCTTTTGATGCCTGATTGATATCTTTAGAAAGGGAAAACTGGGATCTGAAATATCCTGGAAAAAAAATTCATTTCTGTGTCCGGTTTCAATTGTAGCTTTGATTTTGAGGTCGCTTTTTGGTTTTATGAAAACATTCATTTATTATCTGATTTAGAACTGGAAAATTCAAATTTTTCAAGAAAAAGGATATTGGAAGGTATTAAGGAGGCTTGTAGGAAAAGCGAAAAATTTGATCCCAATATAATAGACTTATTAATCGGGAATGAAGAAATATTTGATTAGTAGTAAAAGGTGGAATGTTAAAGAGTACAGAGAGGAAATTCCTCTCTTTTTTGTCCTATTCAATACTGTCATAAAAATGTAATTTAATTTAATTTACTTTATGACAAAACTCTGCTATAATATGGGTAAATAGAACTGTAGGAGGGAATAGATATGATGAATTTAATTGAAATTGGGAAAAGAATCAAATCCCTTAGAGAAGAATCCAAACTTCCTCAAACGAAGATTGCAGAGTATTTATCATTAGATCAAAGTATGATTGCAAAAATGGAAAAAGGAGAAAGAAATATAACTTCAGATGTAATTGAAAAACTATCAGCTCTATTTTGTTGTACAGTAGATTATATTTTGTTTGGAGTAAATCAGGAACAAAAGTGTACAGTTTCATTTAGAACAAATAATTTAACATCCGATGACCTTAAAGCCTTAGCGATTATCAATAAAATTGTATTGAATCAATTTGAAATGGATAAGATGTTGGAGGGACGTTAATGATTGACAAAATGGATTTGAGCAACAAAGCTTCTAGTCTTAGAAAAAGATTAGGAGAAGATGGGGAATCGCCGGTTGATATTTTTAAGTTAGTTCAAAATATAGAAAATTTTACCCTTGTTTTTTATCCGCTTGGTACCAATATTAGTGGTGTATGTTATAAAGGAGAAACTTCCAATGTTATAGCTATTAATTCGGATATGTCTATTGGAAGGCAAAGATTCTCTTTGGCACACGAATTGTATCATTTGTATTTTGATGATTCTACTGTTAATGCCGTTAGTCCTATTATGATTGGAAGCGGTGATGAGAATGAAAAAAAAGCAGATCAATTTGCTTCTTATTTTTTAATTCCTTCTTCATCTCTATATGAAATGGTTGAAGATATAAAAGAAAATGAGAATAAAAAATATCTTACACTTGAAGATGTAATCAGGATAGAGCAGTATTATGGTGTAAGTCATAAAGCTATGATATATAGACTATTAAATGAGGGTTATCTTAAAAGTGAACAAATTGAAAATGTGGAAGTTGGTATTATAGAGACTGCAGCAAAATTAGGATATGACACAACTCTTTATCGCCCGTTACCGGAAAATAAAAAAAGTATCGTTCTTGGCAGCTATATTACATCATCCGAGAAGCTATTGGAGAAAGAAATCATATCACAAGGTAAATACGAAAGTTTGTTATTAGATGCTTTTAGAGATGATATCGTATATGGAATTGATGGAGAGGAGGAGATGCCTCTTGACTGATTCTGTATTTTTTGACACTGACTGCATCTGTGCATTTTTATGGATTAATGAGGAAAGTTTATTGGAAAAAATGTTTCCGGGTAAAATTGTTATTCCCAAAGAAGTTTATAACGAAATTGATAGACCAACGATTCCTCATTTAAAAATCAGAATTGATCAACTGATAGCTAATGGTTCAGCTAT
>JBHAEV010000114.1:0-8708 GCA_041855735.1 Lachnospiraceae bacterium | reverse complement strand
TATATCAAAGAATATATCCGCATGTATTTCGACAAAGTGAGTTCGGACGGAAATCACTTTATCATCAAAAAAGTATGCGACTACATTGATGAGCATCTGACCGGAGTTCAATTGAGCATCAAGGAACTGTCGGATGAGGTCTATCTCTCCGCAACATATCTGAGCACATTGTTCAAGCGGAAGATGGGGATGACAATTAGCGAATACATCATGGACAAGAGGGTGAAGATGGCATGCGAACTGCTCAAAGACCCGAAACTGAAACAGTATATGATTGCCCGGATGGTGGGATATGATGATGCGAAATACTTTGCCAGAATCTTCAAAAAGAGAATGGGGATGAAACCGTCGGAATATCGGGGAAATCTGCCATGAAGAATCGAAAGCATCATGATTTGAATGTGATAAAATATATGAGGGAATATTTCCGGTCCTTGCCCATGCTGACAAAATTGCAGTATTCCTTTACATTGCCCATCGTTTTTTGTATCACGATTGTATTCATCGGCTTCAGCCTGAATTACGAAAAGATGTACCGGAAAGAGCTTGTGTACAGTGTAGATCAGGCAAATGCCCAGGCGGCGGCATTTTTTGACAATTATCTGCGCGGCATGCTGTATGTGAAAACACAGCTTCAAAGCGACGCAACCATACAGCGGATTGTCACCGGAGCGGAGTTCGGAAAAGAGAAGGATCTCGGTGAGAGTTATCGTGAGTTTTTTGAGTTGAACAATCGGCTGATCTTTTTGGAAATGGGCAATCCGAATTATCGTTTGGGTCTGTATTTGCCGGATGAAACGGTGTACGCACAAAACCGTCAGCATTTCTATCCGCTGGGGGAAGTGGATATTTTGAAACTCAAAGATTTTCGGGAGAATTCACAAAATGCAAGAGTCGGATTCATCCGTACTGTGGAAGTGGATTCCCGATACGGAAATCAGCCTCGGGAGTATCTGACTCTCATCGCGGATTTTGACGAAGCAAGACGATATCCCTATTTATGCAAGGTTTCCGTGGAAATCGACAAATTGCAACAGGTGCATGAAAGTGCGGGGAGCATTCAGGGCAGCCAAAGCTTTTTGATCAATAAAAACGAGGAATTGGTGATTGCTTCCGAAGATTCCGCCTTGATTCTTTCGGATTTCGATACGGATGAGGCAATGAATTGGAGCCTCCGTGAAATCAACGAGGAGAGATATTATGCGGTTGTACGGAAACTGGGTTTTTCGGATTGGGAATTCGTGAATCTGATTCCGGTTTCTCAATTTCAGAATCAAACGTCCATGATATTCTATTACGGAATTGCGGGAAACATCCTTCTGGTATTACTGGTTTTCCATATTTCCAAGCGTATTTCCCGTTACTATGTCAACCGGCTCAATGCATTGAATGAGAAAATGAGCAATGTGGGAGAGGGAAATCTGGTCGAAGCGCAAATCATGTCCGGTTCGAAAACGAAGGATGAAATGGATCAGTTGGATCTGAATTTTGAGATGATGTCGAAAGAAATCATCCATTTGATGAGGGAGCAGTATCGGCTTGGAAAAAAAATCTCCGAGACGCAGCTGAATGCGTTGCAGGCGCAGATCAATCCGCATTTTTTGTACAATACTCTGGATCTGATCAATTGGGGCGCACTGGATTTCGGCGCGGCCAAGGTGGCGAAGATGGCAAGAGATTTGGGAATGTTTTATCGTTTGAGCCTGAACCACGGAAGCAATGTCATACGAATTGCAGATGAAATCAGGCACGTGACATCCTTCGTCGACATCGAGAATGTGCATTTTGAAGACGCCATCGCACTGCATCTGGACATTCCCGAAAAAATACGGGAATTTGCCTGCTTAAACATTTTGCTGCAGCCCTTTGTCGAGAATTCCATTCTGCACGGAATCGGCAGTCATCCGGACATTGAGAAAATGAATATCCGAATTCGTGCACAGCAAAGGGGAGGGGATATCCTTTTTGAAATTGAGGATGACGGCCCGGGTGTTGATGAAGAAGAGATGAAACGATTGCTGCAAACACGGATTCCGGATTCAAACAGGGGATACGGCATCAATAATGTCAACTTTCGGTTAAAACTCTGCTACGGAGAAGGGTACGGAATAGAATTTGCAAATGCAAGGCAAAGAGGAACCATTGTCAGAATACGAATCAAGGCAATGGAACCGAAGGATCTTCGCAATATCCTGGATTCCCCTTTGAAATAAACACTTTACAAAAAAACGGACGAAAACCGGGTTTTATTTTCGGTTTTCGTCCGTTTTTAAGTGTGAATAATAGTCCACCATTTCACAGAATAATCCCTGTAAAAAATTTATGAAAAAAGTTAAAATATCGATATATCAGGGAAAGCGAGGATGGGGAGTATGCTGAAAGAATTTCGCACGGAACTCAAAAAAAACAAAGCATTGTTCGTCATGTTGCTGCCTGCTCTGACCTTGGTCATTGTGCTGTCCTATTTGCCGATGGCGGGGCTGGTGCTTGCGTTTAAAAACTATCGTTTTGATCTCGGGGTTTTTGGAAGCGCATGGAACGGATTCGAAAATTTCCGGTATCTGTTTTCATCCGGAACCGGATGGCTGATCACCAAAAACACCATTGTATTCAATCTGCTGAATTTGATCACTTCGCAATTGCTTGCGATTCTGATTGCCATATTCATTTCGGAAATCAATCGCAAATGGTTCAAGAAATTGACGCAGTCTTTGATTTTTCTTCCGTATTTCATATCCTGGGTTATTGTGGGAACCTTTGTGTTTGCGATCTTTAATTATGAATCAGGATTGTTGAACACCCTGCTGACCGGATTCGGGATGGAACCGGTCAATGTGTATGACAAACCCGGCATATGGCCGGTGATCATTGCCTGCTTTAATGCATGGAAATGGTGCGGCTACAATTCCGTCATTTACATTGCGGCAATCGCCGGAGTGGACGCCGAGATCTATGAGGCGGCGGCAGTGGACGGAGCCAATATCTTCCAGCGGATTCAAAAAATCATGCTTCCGTCGATTCAGCCGACCGTGGTCACCATGTTGCTGTTAAACATCGGAAGAATTCTGCGGGGCGACTTTGAAATGTTCTATCAGATTGTCGGCAACAACGGGCAGCTTTACAATGCCACGGATGTAATCGATACCTATGTATTTCGTTCTCTGTTGCAAAATTCCAATTTGGGAATGAGTGCGGCGGCATCGCTGTATCAAAGTTTACTCTGCTTTATCATCATCATGATCGTGAATTACGTTGTAAAACGTATCGATGAAAGCTATGCGCTGTTTTAAAGGGGGAGATTATGGCAAGAAGAGAGGATGAAAACATTCCGACGATCAAGACGAAACTCAGTCTGTCGTCAAAAATATTCTATGTATTCAGTTACATCGGTGTTTTGGCCATGGCAATCATTTGCCTGATTCCGTTTATCATCTTGATTTCCGGATCGTTTACATCGGAAAATTATATTCGGAAGTACGGATTTGATATCGTGATCCATGATTTTACAACAATGGCATATGGGGTGATATTCAGAAATCCGATGGCGATCGTCAAGGCATACGGGGTGTCGATCTTCATCACCGTCATCGGCACCGTCATCGGAACCTTGATCATTACCATGACGGCGTATGTGATCAGTCGAAAGGATTTTAAATATCGAAACAAGATTTCCTTCTTTTTCTATTTTACCACATTGTTTAACGGAGGAATGGTTTCCACATATATTTTCTATATCCAGTATCTGCGGCTGAAAGACAGTTTGCTGGCATTGATTCTGCCGGGTCTGTTTAATGTATTTTACCTGCTGATCATGCGAAGCTTTGTCAATGCCATACCGTCGACCTTGATCGAGGCGGCGAAGATTGACGGAGCCGGAGAGTGGAGAATCTTGTTTCAGGTGATCATTCCGCTGCTGAAACCGGGAATTGCCACCGTCGGTCTGTTTATGGCATTGGGATATTGGAACGATTGGTACAATGCCATGCTCTACATCAACACCGCCGACAAATTCCCTTTGCAATATCTTCTTTATAAGATGATGCAGGAAACACAGGCGCTTGCGAGAGTTGCCAGTCAGCTCGGCATCAGTGTGGCGGATCTGCCGTCAAACAGTTTGAAGATGGCAATGGCGATTGTGGCGACGGGACCGATCCTGCTGGTGTATCCGTTTGTTCAAAAATATTTTGTAAAGGGAATTACCGTGGGATCCGTGAAGGGTTGAACAGTCCGTAACGGTCGGGATGCAAAACAAGAAAGCGGTGTACATGGCTGCGTCACACCGTGAAATAAAACAAAGGAGAATGTATTATGAAACGAGTATTTAAACTTGGTATTGCGGCAATGTTGGCAATGAGCATGTTGGCGGGTTGCGGAGGCGGTGCGGGTTCGTCCTCAAATCAGACGACATCGGGTACGGTCGAGCCGGGCGATACCTCCAAAGAAGTGAATCTGGTAATGTATGTTGTCAGTGACAGACCGTCGGGGCAGGATATCGTGGATGAGAATCTCAACAAACTGCTGAAAGAGAAAATCAACACCACGCTTACGATCAACTGGATTCCGTGGGCGGACTATGTGAACAAGTATCCGCTGCTGTTCTCTTCCGGAGAGGAATTCGACATGGCATATACTTCCAACTGGCTGAACTGGACCCAGCTTGCCAGAAAAGGCGCATTTATGAATCTGAACGAGCTTTGGCCGAAATATGCGCCGGAGAATTTTGCCGCCACCACCGAGATGGCGAAACTGGAAGCGACCATCGACGGAAATCTGTATGTTGTGCCGACACAGCTGGCAACCTATCACGGATACGGTCCGATATATCGCACCAAGTTTGAAAACGGCGCGGAATATGACAAGGAGATCACGAACTTTGTGGATTTGGAGGCGTATCTGGATTGGGTAAAGGAAAATGTGCCGGATATACAGCCGTTTGAAGTATACTCCGAGGGAACGCACGCGGACGATGTTTACATGTATGAAAACGGATACAATTCCTCCAAGGGCGCTACCAACGATATGCTCTACTACGATCCGACCGAGGCGAATCCGAAGCTCATCACATTGTATGAGTTTGACAAGGTCAATGATTTTCTGGATATGATGAATCGTTGGAATGAGAAGGGCTTTTTCTCCAAGTCCGCGTTATCCGATACGGATGCGACCAAAACACAGAACGGTATGGCGGCAACCCGGCTTCATAATATCGACACCTATGGCGAATATTATGCGATGAATCCGGACTGGGGATTCAAATATGCAAACTTCGTGAAATACAATTCCCATCTTCCGTATACGCAGGACTCCATGGCGATTTCCCACACATCCAAGAATCCGGAGAGGGCATTGATGTTCTGGAATCTGGTGACCACGGATCAGGAGGTTTATGACGCTTTTTACTACGGGGTACTCGGCACAACCTATGAGCTGAACGACAAGGGAGAATTTAAGCTTTTGGATACTCAGCAGTACATGACCAGTTCCATGTGGGCGGTTCGTACCAATGAATTGAATCGTCTGCGTGACGGTTATCCGGAGGATTACATCACCATTCGTGAGCAATGGGAGAAGGATATTGCGGCGGATGATACAGCCGAGAAGTTTTCCGCATTCACCATCGACACTTCCGCCATTGAAACGGAATATGCGGCATGCTTAAGTGTACATCAGCAGTACTGGTGGCCGCTGGAGCTCGGTTATACCGATAAAGAAACCGGTTTGGCGGAGTACAAGTCCAAGATGGAAGCGGCGGGAATTGAAAAGGTACGTGAAGAAATTCAGAAGCAGCTGGATGCCTACATCGCCGCGCAGAATCCATAAAATACGACTTCGATATAATACATGGTCGCAATCCGATATCGCTTACGCATAGGGATTGCGACCTTTTTGCAAAGGAGGATCTATGAATACGAAAATCGAGAAAATCAAAGGTGTGAATCTCGGCAACTGGCTGGTACTGGAAAAATGGATGAGTCCGAAATTATTTGAGGGCACGACGGCGGAGGATGAGTACCATCTTCCGACACAGCTTTCCAAAGAGGTGTATGAGGCAAGGATCCGGCAGCATCGCAGTGAGTATATCTGTGAAAGGGATTTTGTATACATCAAATCACTCGGACTGAATTCCGTGCGGATTCCGGTTCCGTATTTTATTTTCGGGGACAGAGAGCCCTTTATCGGATGCATTGAGGAATTGGACAAGGCATTCGGCTGGGCGAAACGCTACGGCCTGAGTGTTTTGATCGATTTGCATACGGCGCCGTACAGTCAAAACGGGTTTGACAATGGAGGCATCTGCGGTGTGTGCAAGTGGGCGCAGAAACCGGAGGAAGTGGAATTTGTACTGGATGTCCTGGAAAAGCTGGCAAAGCGCTACGGTCATCACGAGGCGCTTTTGGGGATTCAAACCTTGAATGAGCCGGTGTCGGATGAGCTTTGGGAGCATGTCAAGACCCGATATCAGCCGGTGGATCCGAAGATGGCGGAGGGATCCATGCCTCCGACGCTGGAGTTCATCAAAGAGTTCAATCTCAAAGCATACGATCGCATGCGTCCGCATTTGGCATCCGGCGCCTACATCGTGATTCATGATGCATTCCGTCTTTTGGAGTGGAAGGAATTTATGCGCGAGGACAAGTACCGGAATGTAATTCTGGATACCCATCAATACCTGATGATGGCGGAAATGCGTGGTGCCGAGCAGACGGTGGAGGGCTATGTCAAATTCATCGAAGAAAACTATGAGAAAGAGATCCAAACCATGCAGGAGTATTTTCCGGTCATTTGCGGCGAATGGTGTTTGTTCAATTCCCTTGCCTGCGGCAGAGATACGAAGGGCGGGCAAAGTGTGCTGAACGGAGAGATGAATGCCATACAAAGAACATTCACCGATGAGGAGAAAAAAGAGATTTACCGATCGCTTTGCAGAGCGCAGATCAAAGCATGGAATAAGGGCAGCGGATATTATTATTGGAGCTATAAATTGTTGATCGATACCGTACACGAAGAATCCTGGGTCGGCTGGGATGCCTGGGACCTGGGCAGATGCGCATCCTTCGGATGGTTCGAGGATAAGGAGCGGTGATGATTCATAATCCGATTCTGAAAGGGTTTAATCCGGACCCCTGCATATGCAGAAAAGGGGATGATTTTTATTTGATGGTGAGCTCTTTTGAGTGGATGCCGGCATTGCCGATATACACATCCAAGGATCTGAAACATTGGCAACTGATTGCTCATGTGTTTGAAGATGACAGGGAACTGGATTTGAAACGGCTGCCTTCGGCAAAAGGAATTTGGGCGCCGAGTTTCACCTATTGTGAAGAAGAGGACATGTTCTATGTGGTCTACGGACTGATGAACTCCATGAATGCAAGATATTTTGATGTGGACAATTACATGGTATGTTCCAAATCCGTGTACGGTCCCTGGTCAAAGCCGGTGTATCTGCATTCGGCCGGATTCGATGCGTCCATGTTTCACGACGATGACGGCAGAAAATACATTGCATCCTTGCAATGGGAAACGAGAGAAGGATATGAAAAACCCGGGCAGATCTGTCTGGCGGAATATGATGCAAAGAAAAAGGAAGTGATCGGATATCCCGTGAATATTTACCGCGGCGGCACGGACCGGGGCTGTTTGGAAGCACCGCATATCACCAAAAGAGGAGAATACTATTATCTGATGTGTGCCGAGGGCGGAACCGGGTATTATCACGGCGTGACCATGGCAAGATCGAAATCCGTATGGGGACCGTATGAACCGGATCCGATGAATCCGATCGTGACTTCCGTTGTGCAGAATTACAATATGCGGGAGAATGTGGATCATTTGAAAACGAACTTTTTCAATCCGAGAACGGTTCTGCAAAAATGCGGTCACGGAAGCTATGTCAATCTGGAAAACGACGATGCCTATCTGGTGCATCTTTGTTCCAGACCGTTTATTCCGAAACTTCGCTGTACCCTCGGCAGGGAAACCGCCATACAGAAAATGAAATGGACAAAGGAACAATGGCTTCGGATGGCAAACGGGCGAAATCTGGCGGAGCATGAGGTGGAGGAAGCCGATCTTGCACCTCACACATGGGAAACGGAAAACAAGAGGGACGATTTTAACGATGCGAAACTTCGTTTATCCTATTATTCTCCGCGAATACCGCCCATGCATTTTGTCGACTTGAAAAGCAGATCCGGCTATCTGGCGGTGCGCGGACAGGAATCTCTCTGCTCTTTGAATCGGGTCAGTATCCTTGCCGGGAAATTGACCTCCTTGCATGCCAATCTGACCGTGAAGATGGACTTTATTCCGAAAGTGTACCAACATGGAGCCGGTATCGTGATTTACTATGACAATATGAATTATGTGTGGCTTCGCAAATACCGTTCGCAAACGCTTCAACAATCCGCAATCGGATTGATATCTCTGGACAATGGTGTAAAAACCGAACATTTGGATGGAAGAATCGGTGTCAGCGACGGGGAAATCTATTTTCGTCTGTGTGTAAACGGTCAGTCCACCACCTTTTTTTACAGTATGGACGGTTCGGATTTTCAGCAAATCGGACATGCGTTTGACACGAGCAAGTTTTCGGACGAATACTGCAAATTCGGAGAGTTTACCGGAACCATGGTGGGGATCGGTGTGGTGGACAGCCTGTTCCATCGGGAAGTGGCATATTTTGACTTTTTCGAGTATGAGGATAT
>JBHAEV010000113.1:0-5886 GCA_041855735.1 Lachnospiraceae bacterium | reverse complement strand
TCCCTGTAAGATCTGCTCCGCTTTTTCCCGCTCTGCTCCTGTCAGATCGGCGATAATCCTCCCTTCGGAGAGGATCAGAATCCGGGAACAGATCGTCTTCATAAACTCTACGTCATGTGTGATGATCAGGAGTAGCTTCCCGCGCCTGGAGAGCTCCTGTGCCAGGCATCCGACCTCCCGCATGCTCGCAAGGTCAAGTCCGCTGGTCGGTTCGTCAAAGATCAGCAGCTCTCTCCCGCAAATCAGGCTGACCGCCACGGCCAACCGCTGCTTCTGGCCGCCTGAGAGAGATAGCAGATGTCTATCCCGATATGTGCCCAGATCCAGCAGCTTTAGGGCACTCTCAATCTGCCCCGCGTCCGGATTTTTTATTCCCAGACGGCATTCCTCCATAACACTGTCCGTAAACAGCTGATGTCCTACATCCTGCATGACCATATAAGATCGCTGTTTTCTTTTTCCGGCAGAAAGAGATTTCCCGTCGATAGAAACCTTTCCGGACGCTTCCTTCTGCAAACCGCACAGCGCACGGGCAAGTGTCGTCTTTCCCGCACCGTTTGCCCCGGCGATAGCAATAATCTCTCCGCCCTTTGCACGAAAGGAAAGCTCCTTAAGAACCTGCCTGTCTCCAAGGCGCACGGAAAGCCGATCCACCTTCAATTCGCTTTCAGATATCATCGGCTGTATTTTCTTTAATGAAACCTGTTTTAATTTTCGGCAGCGAAGGCCCATCAACTCAATTTCTCCGGCGGAAAGAGCGCAAAACTCCGCTATATCCATATTTCTTTTAATCTGTCCGTCCTTAAGATACACAACCCGATCCACCAGCTCCATCAGATACCAGAGCCTGTGTTCCGCGATAATGATGGTCTTTCCGGCGATCTTTGCCTGCTCGATCAGACTCATAAGCTCACGGACAGCGGCGCTGTCAAGATTGGAAGAGGGCTCATCCAGAACAAGGATCTCCGGATTGGAGGCGTAGACGGAAGAGAAAGCGATCTTTTGCTTTTCCCCACCGGAAAGCGCAAAAATACTGCGTCCGCGCAACTCCTTAAGATGCAACTCTTTTGTCAGCTCCACGAGGCGATCTTTTATCTGTTCTCTTGGCATGGCACGGTTTTCCAGTCCGAATACCAGCTCGCTGTCTGTGTCAGTGTTGAAAAACTGTGTCCGAGGATTTTGAAAAACGGTTCCAACCAGATCGGATAATGCCGCTATTTCCGTATGAGCCGGGTCGAGGCCTGCAACCTGAACGGTTCCGGAATGTTCTCCCGGATAAAAATGAGGAATCAGACCATTGATAAACCGGGTCAATGTGGTTTTTCCGCAACCCGATGTGCCACAAAGCAGAACGCACTCACCCTTTCGGATATGCAGGGAAATACTCCGGAGAGCTCCCTCCTGTCCGGAAGCATAAGTCCATGATGTTTTCTCAAAATGTATCAAATCACATCACCCCCAGAGAAGGAGCCATGATCATCAGAACAATGACCCCGGCATAAATCAGCCATATAAAGAAATCCCAGACCGTAAAATGAATTTCCTCAAGACAGCCTCGCTTGCCTGCATGGTCAATCCCGCGCGTGATGGCTGCCTGAGAAATCTCATCCGAAATCCGGGATGCGGAAACCAACATGGGAACATAAACGTATTCCATGGTTCGCAGCGGATGCAGCAGCATTGCCCCCGCAGATGCAGAGATTCCCCTGAGTGCCATAGCATCCCGAATAGATCTCCATTCCTCGCCCATGGTAGGAAAGTATCGAAGCGTTATTGAAAGCGCGACGGTAAAACCTTTCGGCAGGTGAAAACGGCTGAGCCCTGCCAGAAAGCTGCTGACCCTTGTAGTAGAAATCAGATAGCCTCCCAGCATAAAACAGGGGATCAACTTTCGGATGTAAACGGCAAACATGTATACGATTCCCCCGACCGCCACCGGAAGATGTCGGATCAGAACAAGCTGTACCAGAAGCAATGTGAGAAACAACACGGCATATCGAAGAGCTTTTTTTGCTTCATAAGCCAGTAAGCAAAGTATCAGAGGTATGGATACAAAGACACACTCGACGATAAGACTTCTATTCAGAAAGACGGAAACACTGGTCGCCACAAGGATCAGAAGTTTTGTTCGCGGATCAAGTCTCATTTATACAATTCCCGCTTTCTCAAAATGTTTTTTCAACAATCTTCGGCCAATCAAGCCTCCGATCAGTGCAAACAAAATCGTGACAACAGCCATTAACGGAACAGCCCACCAATGCGCCCCGATAGAGTGGATCACATCAGAAAATGTCTCAAAATTGCCCTTGTTTTTCATAAAAGCGTCAAATTGGGCCGGCATAACGGCCATAGGAACGTATGCCCCCATGGGCGACAATGACATGACGCAGTATGCAATAATGGTTTTCTGGAAGGACCGGAATTGTCCCGACGCACAGATCAGATCAGCCAGAAAGCCGAAAACAACAAAAAACACCGCCATCATCCAAAACATGCCTGTCACGAAAATTAAAGCACCGCCGATTACGCCCAGAATGGTAATCGCCCACCGCTTCGGAATCTTGGCAACATAGAGCATGAAGATCGTCCCTGTGAAAAGAGCCACCACCGGCGGCATAAACGGAAATGTCACCGGTGTCATCTGGACGATACCGCCGATCACAAAGGCAACAGCGGCATAGATCAGAGAAAATACTCCGACAGAAATGAAATCCCGTGTCTGCAAATTTTTGTTTATCGTTTGAGTAGTCATAATAATCCTCCTTGTTTTGTTAGGGTTTGCTAACTCATATTTTGAAAAAAACAACGACTCAAAGCGCATTGTTCTGTTTTGAATCGTTGCAATTTATCGCTTACCGGATACGCAAAAGGCCTTCCCAGCCTGCATTGAAGAAAACCGCCAGTTCTTCTATATACCTGATCGCCCGCTCCCTCGGCATGTCGTGTACAACCATCTCAAACACAGCCGTAAAATAGGCGCTGGTAATCATGTGGTGCAGTTCCCGGCTGGCATCTCCCTCCAACTTTCCGAGGTCCCGAAGAACAGAAAAATATTGTTCTGATCGAGTAACATCCAGTTCCACCAGATCGTGCACATAGTTTTCATATTTCGTTCCGTCCGCACAGCACAGCACAAGCTTAAAGGCGTCGAAATAGTTATAAATATATTCCACAAAACGACGCAGATATTGCGTGGACAAATCCCGACTTTGACAGGCTTTATCTTTCGGGATCAAATCAAAATGAGCTTCCTGGGCTGCCTTGAACTGTTCTACCAATCCATCCGCCGCCTCGGAAACCAGATCCTCAAACAGAGCGGCTTTATCAGGATAATATCCGTAAAATGCGCCTTTTGTGAATCCGGCCTCAGCCACAATACGGTTCAAAGAAGCATCTTTGAAGCCTTTTTCCAGAAATTCTCGTTTTCCTACCTCCTGAATCTTCTTTTTTGTGTCGGAGTTTTCCATTTGAATCTCCCTTCTAATTTATTATATACCATCGGTATATACCATTGGTATATTATCACGATATGTTCCTCCGTGTCAAGTCGGATATTCTGAGCTTCCTAAAGAACTCCTACTCAACCATCTGATCGACTGGATTGAGTAGGAGTTTTGTGTCCTTATTCGTCAGCATCCTCGGGGGCACTCTGGATGAATGCCATGATCTTCTCGTAGCTCCATTTGCTGGAGGCAACCGCTCGGAGCAATGCCTCCTGATTTTCCCTTTTTTTCTCTTCCCGAAGTTCCTTCAGATTGGCAACCGCTTCATCGTAAGCCGCTTTACGCTGCAGCACGATGGCCTCCATCTTTTCAATCTGTTCTTCCGTAGTCTGTGTTTTCTTCTGCCTGGCCATTACTTTTTATCCTCCGTCATCAGTGCTTCCCGAATCGCCGCCGCTTCCTCCTGTATGTAGGCCGCGTCCATTTTAAATGCCTTCAGTATTGCTTTCTGCGTTGCTGTGACCACATGATCCAGCCTATATTCCCCGCTGGTCTGGCGGATCATCTCGATCTTTTCCAGTTCTTTTGTCGCAGCAGGGACATTCATGTAATTCGCCTTGCTGTCATCTTCCAGAACCGCGTCTTTCAGGCTTGTTGTATGCCGACATAAAAAGTGGCAAAAACCGACATAAAAAGTGACAAAAAACTGTTTTATCTATTTTGCCATCTCTAATATGTTAGTTCTTGCCACTTTTCTCCTGATTCATTAACAATGATAAGCTTAAAAGACTCCTAAAACACCTTTTAAAGACAAAGTTAGCAACCCCCATTTCAAATGGGGGTTTAATAATAACCCCTCCGGGGTATGTTACTGGTGCCGCCAAGGCGGGGCTCGCAGTCACCATACTACTGTCTGCCTCCCATGGAAGGCTCTTATATCACACGGTATGTGTTAGACACGTAGGTCATGGTTACCGCAACAGAAGTACGAATCTACGCGGATAAAAACAGAAAATTTCAAGTTCCAAAGGAATACTCCTCTGATGTAACGTATGGATCCCGCATCCGCGCCATGGTTTCCTGCCTGTACAGCGAAGGAATTGTTTCCAACGACAGGATCTGCTCCTTTATCAACAGCATCACGGATGACGCACTCAGTATTTCCGAAGGAACTGTCTACCATATCTGCAGTCGTTTTTCAAATCTGTGTGAAAGAGAGTGAGAATATTGGCAGTAACCTGCAGTCTAGCCCGGTTCTTTGCACAGATGCGCCCCGTATGATCTGTGATGGAAAGAGGACATATATCGGAAACTTCAGCAATGACACTTCCGTCCTGTACGTGGCGATGCCAACGAAAAAACGGTCGCAGATGGAGAAGATCGAACTGCTTAAGGGGTTTAGCGGGATACTGGAGCATGACCATGAGACTGCGCTTTATGACGAAATACTTGCTTTGGGAGAAAAAGAAGCTGAAGTGACAAGAGGGAGGTACAACCGGCAGGAGAAGAGGAGGCTGTTAAACAGGTTAAAAAAACACAAAGAAAACCATCTGCTGTTCCTGCAATAATTTCGCGGTACCTTACTCTGACAACTTGAGCGAACGAAATCTACGTAAATGTAAAAATCGTCAGAAAATGTCTGGGGGGGCCGGTCAATGAATGGGGTAGCAATGTACTGTTCCATCATGAGTTTTATAGAGACCGTGAAACGAAGAGGAAAAAAATCTTCCAGAATATTGGAGTTACATGAAGGAAGATCAGTTATTTCCTGACCGGCCTGGTTTTAGTCTCTTTTCAATATGCTACCTAGCTGAAATGTAACGTTTCAATTATAATTCCTTTATCTTTTTGGTCTTTATATAGTGCATAATAAACTGGACTGCCGCAGGATTTGTACCACAAAGCATTTATCTGCTGTCCACCCGCTCGTCAAATATTCCTTTTCAAAGCTCAGGAATCCGACCACCCTTTCATCCACCGTTGCAGGCTTTGGAAACCAAAACATGCTTGTAAATAATGAGAAAACAGATGCAAAAATGATGGAGTATGACTTTTTATATGCACCAATTACAATCGGAACAATAAATAATAGTCGTATATACCGGACTTCACCTCAATCGGAATTTTTTACATCCCCGTCTATGACAGCTGTCTGGAGATCACTGACAGCAGCTGTCCTGTCAATCTGCTCAAGTTGTCACATGATATAAGATTGGGGTAAATGCTCTTCAGCGCTTCGTAACAATCAAAGCCATCCTCGCTGTCATTCAGTGCTACAGCAATAATATCGGTTCCTCGATTCGTGATTTTTGTAACGGCATTTGCCGTATCTTTCGTGGAAACCGGCGGATAGTATTCATCATAGTCATGTGCCGGATAACCGTCGGAAACAACAACAATCAATCGATTGTCGCAATGTGTATTCCGATTCATATATCTCTCT
>JBHAEV010000112.1:0-5682 GCA_041855735.1 Lachnospiraceae bacterium | reverse complement strand
CACAAGGATGTGAATCTGGAATACAAAATATATGAAGATAAGCGATTTGTCAATATCCGATTTCAAGAAGAAAGATTTGCTCGTTTTGCAATATATCAAAAGGACGATGAAGCGATCTATATCGGCTTGCACGAAGAAGGATACCCGCTCGAGCCTATCATTGCGCCGCATTGGGGATTTGAAGGAAAAGAAAAGGTCGGCTCCGGCCGAGGCTATATTTGGTCAAGATCCATTCCGCTGATTAAAGATACCTTGTTGCTGGGGTACGGACCGGATACTTATGTGATTGTATTTCCTCAGGGAGATTATCTCGCAAAAACCTGTGTGGGAAATGCACAGAGTTTGGTTGACAAACCGCACAGCATCTATCTGCAATGGATGATCAACCATGGCGTATTGGCAACGCTCGGACTTCTATTCGCTGTAGGCGTATATATTCTGTCCGCTGCGCAAACTCTCGTCCGCAAGAAGCGATACTTTGATCTCGAATATCGGGAGATTGCGATACTATCGGCGGTTTGCGGTTATTTGGCGGCGGGATTTTTCAACGACTCCATCGTTTCCGTCGCGCCGCTCTTCTGGTCGTTGCTCGGCTTTGGAATATCGATCAATAGAATGCAGGCGGAGAGGAAAGCAAAAACCGAATATTAGGTGATGGAAGATAGAGTATAGACATACTCTAAAATAAAAAAAGACTTCCTGCTCAAGCGCGGATTCCTGTATCTTACTGCAGTAATCAACTGGTATAGCCGTTGTATCGTTGGCTGGGAAGTCGATGACACATTAGATACTAGGATGGTAATCAGCGCCTTGAAAAAAGCTTTCAAGATGGCAAAACCGCAGATTCTGAATTCAGATCAGTGATGTCAGTTTACCAGTCAGCGCTATATTGACTTCATAAAGGATAACGGAATCCGGCAAAGCATGGATGGCAAAAGCCGCTGGGCTGATAACATCATGATCGAACGGTGGTTTCGCAGTTTCAAGTATGAGGAAGCTTATCTGACACAATACAGCAACATCCGAGAGGCCAGAGCCGCCATTGGACAGTATATTCATACCTACAATTTTGATAGACGCCATTCTGCACTTGATTACCAAACACCGGCTGAATGCTACTATCCGGCAATGTTACTGCCTTATGTAGCTTAGCATAGATGGAGGCGGGGAATCATCCAATTCTCCCTACACCTTCAGTAACTTATCAACTGTATCAGTTCATTATAAAAATCTTAGATTTTGTCTTGACAACTGAACCACTATAGATATGCGGCACGCGATATGGGAATGTGATGGCATCAAGAGGTTCTGTAATCCCTCTGTTTATTGAACAAATTAAAAAAGGAGCTTTACTGACGATCACCGAACCGGCCATGACAAGATTCCTGATGAGCCTTGAAGAAGCAGCCGATCTGGTTGAATTCGCTTTTGTAAATGCGGAAGCAGGGGATATCATGGTTCAAAAATCACCGGCGGCAACGATCGACGATCTGGCAAAGGCTCTGTCGGAATTATTTGAAGTTGATCTGGGAGTAAAGATTATCGGAACGCGCCATGGAGAAAAGCTGTACGAAACGCTTTTAACAAGCGAGGAGCATATGGTAGCGGAAGACATGGGTGATTTTTATCGGATTCCGGCAGACAAAAGAGATCTGTATTATGATAAGTATTTTGTGGAAGGAAACAAGGATGTGCAAAAGAAGGAAGGATATAATTCGCACAATACAACTCAAGTAAAAGTAGAGCAAATCAAAGAGAAGCTGTTAGAAGTCGAATATATTCAAAATGAATTGAGCATTTGGAGAAAGAAAAAATGAAAATTTTGGTACTTGGCGGAAATGGTATGGCAGGGCACATGATTTCGATCTATCTTCTGGAACAAGGTCATGAGGTGGTTGTATTTGCTCGCCGGAAAAGAGGGTTTTGCGAAACGGTTGAGGGAAATGCGAAGGATTTTTGCTTTTTAGAGAAAGTAATCAAGGAAGGAAGATATGATGCGATCGTTAATGCGATTGGGATTTTGAACGAAGAAGCGGAAGGAAATAAAGCGGATGCGGTACTTATAAACAGCTACTTGCCGCACTTCCTGAGCGACATGGGATCGGTTTGCAAATCTAAAGTCATTCAAATAAGCACCGACTGTGTGTTCTCGGGCAAGCGTGGAGGATATTTGGAAAAGTCATTCAGAGACGGAGAAACATTTTACGACCGATCAAAGGCTTTGGGAGAGTTGGAGAACGACCGAGACTTGACTTTTAGGACATCAATTATCGGTCCGGCATGGATAGGGAAGGAATAGGGCTGTTCAATTGGTTTATGAAGCAGCAGGGAAGAGTCAAAGGCTATCGAAAAGCAATATGGACAGGTGTCACGACGCTCACATTGAGCAAGGCGATCGAAGAGGCTTTGAAAGAAAATGTGAATGGGATTTATAATTTGGTGAACAATAAGACCATCACGAAACATGATCTGCTACTCTTGTTTAATCGCCATATAAAGAAAAAACCCATTGAAATTCTTGCGGACGATGCTGTTTCTGTGGACAAATCACTAATAAATAGTCGTCGCGATTTTTCGTTTGATATACCGGATTATGAAATTATGATTAAAGAAATGAAGCAATGGATTGAAAATCATAAAGTATTATATCCGCATTACTTTGAGATGAAGGAGGCCGAGTAATGAACAAATTGAAAGTGATGACGGTAGTCGGAACACGGCCCGAGATTATCCGACTTTCTTCCATTATTAAAAAGCTGGATTCTTCCAATGCGATCAATCACATTCTGGTTCACACCGGTCAAAATTATAACTACGAATTGAATGAAGTGTTTTTTAAGGATCTCGACCTCAGAAAACCGCAATATTTTTTGGAAGCGGCAGCCGACAGCGTGATGGAGACCATCGGAAATATCCTGATTAAAATCGATGTCGTATTGGAAAAAGAAAAACCGGATGCGCTATTGGTTCTCGGAGATGCGAACAGCTGCCTGTGTGCGATCGCTGCAAAGCGAAAGCACATTCCCATATTTCATATGGAAGCGGGAAACCGCTGTTTTGACCAAAGAGTGCCGGAAGAAACAAACCGTAAGATCGTAGATCATATTGCGGATATCAATCTTACATACAGCGATATCGCGCGGGAATATCTGCTTCGAGAAGGAATACCCGCTGACCGCATCATCAAAACGGGAAGCCCTATGTTTGAAGTGTTGCAAAACAAAAAGCAGGACATAGAAAAATCTACAGTATTGTCAGATCTGGAATTGGAAGCAAACAAGTATTTTGTCGTATCCGCCCATCGGGAAGAAAATGTGGACAGCTTGGAGAATTTGACGGACTTGGCGAACAGTCTTAATGCAATTGCAAAGCAATATAATATGCCGATTATTGTCAGTACACATCCGAGGACAAGAAAAAAAATCGAAGAAGCGGGGATCATTTTCGAAAAAGAAATTCGTCTGCTCAAGCCGTTGGGGTTTAACGACTATATTAAGCTCCAAACAAAAGCATTTGCGGTGCTGAGCGACAGCGGAACGATCAGTGAAGAATCATCGATCTTAGGCTTTAAAGCACTGAATATACGACAAGCGCATGAGCGCCCCGAAGCATTTGAGGAAGCCTCCGTTATGATGGTAGGACTAAAAAAGGAACGGATACTTCAAGGGCTTGAAATATTAAAAACTCAGACAGTGACCACCTTGCGCAAAGTTTCGGATTACAGCATGCCGAATGTATCCGACAAAGTGCTGCGGATCATCCTGTCATATACGGATTATGTGGATCGAGTGGTATGGGGTAAGGACATTGGAAGAGGATAACAAAGCGAAAAGATGCCGACGGAAGGCACATACAGGAGAGACATGAAGAAGATAGCGCTTACGCTGATCATAATAACACTGATTTCAAAAATCACGGGGTTCGGCAGAGAGCTTGCGCTGTCTTATTTCTACGGCGCGACTGCAATAAGTGATGCCTATATCGTTGCAACCTCACTGCCGAATGTATTGCTCGAATTTGTGGGAGTTGCCATATCGACCTCATATATCCCTATGCTGAGTAAAGTGATCGAACTGCATGGCGAAAAAGAAGGAAATAATTATACCTTTAATATCATCACCGCTGTTTTGGCATTTATGCTTATTGTATTTATCGTTTTTCAACTTTTTTTGCCGAATATCATCTCTGTTTTGGCAATGGGCTTTGATGAGGACACGGCAAGGCTAACTGTGTCTTTTGGTCATATTATCCTGTTTTCTCTTTTTGCCATTGGCCCGGTTTTTATTCTGTCCGGCTTTTTGCAGGTAAAAGGAAAATTCGCGATCGCATCCATGATCGGTTTTCCGCTAAATACGATCATTATTATATCAATTTTTTTGGCGGCGCGGCATGATCCGATCATCATGATGATCAGAACGGTTGTAGCAACATACGCACAAATGGCGTTTTTGCTGTTTCACATTTATCGGGGAAAGCCCGAATGTCGATACATAATAAAATGGAACGACGGATACATAAAGGAAACATTGCTCATCTCCGTTCCCGTCATTTTGGGGGCGTCGGTTCATCAGATCAATGTACTGATTGATAAAACCATAGCGTCTACGATCGTTTCGGGAGGCGTGTCCGCACTGAATTATGCAAACAGGCTACAATATTTTATCCAAAGCCTATTCGTAATGTCTCTTCTGTCGGTTTTGTTTCCGGCAATATCCGCGATGGCACAAAAAAATAAAAAAGAAGCAGCAGGACTACTGATTCAGGAAGGTCTGAGCTGGATAAACTTTTTTTTGATCCCGTCCACCTTCGGGATATTGATCTTCTCGCAACAGATCGTGGAGTTGTTGTTCGGGAGAGGGGCTTTTGATTACCAAGCGGTGTTGCTGACCTCATCGGCATTATTTTTTTATTCGATCGGGATGTTGAGTTTCGGATACCGCGAAATTTTTGCCAAAGTGATGTACTCGATGCACGATACGAAAACGCCGACATACAATGCTGTGATTGGGGTGCTGCTGAATATCGTATTAAACATCATCCTCTCAAAAATTATGGGGCTGCCCGGATTGGCTCTGGCGACCTCATTGTCGACGATCGTCACATCAATAGGGATGTGGCATAATGTGCAAGGCAAGATCGGTAGATTCAAAATAGTCACAAGGAATGTGGCCAAGATTTTTTTGGCATCCCTCGGTATGGCGCTGATGGCTAAAACTGCATACAATGTAACGCTGAAAATCGGAAACAATCAGGCACTGATGACAGCGATCTGCGTAGGGATACTCGGCTACTTCGGACTGGCAACGCTGATCCGGATCGAAGAAACGGTTACGGCAAAAAGATGGCTGATATCAAGGATCGCAAAAAATAGCAACCGGCTATTAAGGAAGAGAAAATGAGCTTGCTCAAAATACTCCATACAAAAGGTAACTCATCTGTAACAAAAAACGACAAACTGTAACACACAAGCCCCGAAAACTGTGATAGGATAAAACCGAGGCAATAATACTTAAAGCTCCGCGCGGCAAATTGTCGGCGGACGATTGCAAAATGAGTGGGGACAGCCTCATGAGTAAATTACAATTTTGTTACAATTTGTCATTCTTGATTGACAGTACAATGCCTTGTTGATATAATGGCAGTTGTAAAATCGGTATTTTACCAAAGGGGAATGAGAGCCCT
>JBHAEV010000111.1:0-6194 GCA_041855735.1 Lachnospiraceae bacterium | reverse complement strand
TTTGACGACGAGTACTTTGAGGAAGAGGACTTCGAATAAAATGCGAATGAACGGCTGCGGTTTGCCGTGGCGGCGATGTGCGGCAGTCCCGGTTGTATGACCGGTTTGCGGGCCGGCTGTACGGATAGAAGCTTATAAGAACGTGCACACAGGAGAAGGTATCATTCCCTGTGTGTTTTTCTGATGTGATAAAGCGCAACCATCAGGAAAGGAAGATGTGAGAGGAAAGAGGGAATGAAAAAAGGCGAAACGTCGATCGGAAAAATCACAAAATATCGTTTTCCGGACGAGGGAATCATTGAAACGAACGGCAAAAGGGTGGCAATCAGGCATGCAATCCCGGGGCAAACTGTGGAATATGTGATTACAAGAAAAAAGAACAATAATATGAAGGCAAGGGTTCTTCGGGTTGTAGAATCGTCCGGACTGGAAAATGCAAAAAATCCGTGTGAAAAAAGCGGGATTTGCGGGGGATGTCTGTATCAGACACTGGACTATGAGAACCAATTGCGCCTGAAAGAAGATATGGTTGCAGACTTGCTTCGTGCGGCTACAGCGGATGATTTTTTATGGGAAGGAATTTTTCAAAGTCCGCAAATCTTCGGATACCGAAACAAGATGGAGTATTCATTCGGTGATGAATACAAGGACGGTCCGTTGGCGCTAGGAATGCACAAGAGAGGGAGTCATTATGACATTGTAAATGTGGATTCCTGCAATATTGTGCATGAGGATTTCGGCAAGATTCTGCGCGCAACACGGGAATTCTTTTTTGAAAGAGGTGTGAAATACTATCACAAACTGACCCATGAAGGATTGCTCCGGCATTTGCTGATTCGCCGGAGTGTGAAGAATGAGGAGTTGTTGATTAATCTGGTAACCACGAATGAGTTTTTGAATGCCGGTTCAAGTTCCGACTCGCCGGACTTTGTCGACAAAAAAACGGACAATGTTCGTGTTTTTCCGTTGGAACATAATCCAAAACTGCATCGTTTGCTGACCGAATGGAAGGAGATGATTTTATCACTATCATTGCAGGGAAAAATCAGCGGGATTCTGCACACCTCCAATAATTCTTTGGCGGATGCCGTGATTGACCAGGGAACGACAATCTTATACGGAAAGAATTATATTACGGAAAATTTGCTTGGCCTGGAGTTTAAGATCTCCGCATTTTCCTTCTTTCAAACAAATTCCCAGGGAGCCGAGGTATTGTATGAAATTGCCGGAAAATACGTCGGCGACACCACCGGAATGTCCGTATTTGATCTGTATTCCGGCACCGGAACGATTGCGCAACTCCTGGCAAAGGTGGCAGAAAATGTCATCGGTGTGGAAATTGTGGAAGAAGCCGTTCAGGCCGCACGGGAGAATGCGGATCGCAACGGACTCAAGAATTGTCGATTTATTGCGGGCGATGTGCAAAAGGTCATCGGGGATTTGAACGAAAAGCCGGATATTATTATTCTGGATCCTCCGAGGGATGGAATCCATCCGAAGGCATTGCCGATCATCCTGAATTTCGGAGCGAAAGAGATTATCTACATTTCGTGCAAGCCGAGTTCTCTGGCAAGGGATCTGGCGGTGCTGAATGAGGGCGGGTACACCATGGTGAAAGCCTGTGCGGTGGATATGTTCCCTCATACAAGCAATGTAGAGGTGGTGGCGAAACTGGCAAAAGATTTATGATAAAACTAAGGAGATTCGTAATGAGAAAAATTAATATTAACAATTTAGTGAGTGTGTTCCAAGTGTCCGACATGGAAAAATCGTTGGAGTGGTATCAAAAATGGTTGGGAGAACCCGATGTTGTTCCTGTGGAAGGGGTTGCGGAGTATCATATAGCTCCGAATGCGTGGTTGCAATTATCCTGTGGTGAAGAAAATGAACAAGAAACAAGCGCAATTGTACTTGGTGTTGAAGATGCAGCCATGACCAAAAAGAGATTGGAAGAATGCGGAATTGAAACAGGGGAAATGATGGATTATGAAGTCGTTCTGGTGTTTGATATTTTTGATCTTGACGGAAATAAGATCACTTTTGCGCAAGAAATTTCGAATTGATTTTAACGAAATGATGTAGTACAATTTGACTATGAACCAAGCCCTTACCATCCGTGGTGGGGCAATTTTTATATAGTGACCTGTGTAATGAGCAAAGCAGTTAACACAAGCTGTACAAGGAAAGCTTCCGGCCGACAGATCGGCATTTTGACGACGATGTGCGATGTACTATTATGCAGTAGAATGCAAAGAGAGGAGGTAAAGTGAGAGAGTTTAAAAACGTATCATTTATATACGAGGGAAATCTGGCTCTTGCGCTCGCACCCGCCCTGACACCGACGGGAGTCGAGAACGAACCGTATTTTTTCAGCGGGGAGATTGTCCATCCGAAGGTTGTATCCGGGGCGCTGCTGGTACTGGCGGAGATTGTGTCGACACGGTATTTTAATTATTCGCCGACCGCACTTAGAGATCCGATTCTGTCCGCACAGGGGGATCGACTGCGTGCGGAGTGCTTTTCCGCCTGCAACGGAGTGTATGCAAGGCTGGATCTGTTTCGGGAGGGGCTCTGCGGAGATATCGCATACGGCACGACCAATGTCGATATCGGAACGCAGCTTCAAAAACTCCTGATTCGTATCAAGCAGGACGACAAGCTGAGGCTGAATATCGGAAGCGACGGTTTGAGCGCTTTTCACGGGCAGAGGCAAAGTGATGGTGCAAATATCACGCAATTCGTCCGACAGCGTCCGGTAGAGATGCCGGATCGATGGATTCGTGCACTTGGAAATTGTGCGCCGATCCATAAGGATATGCAGGAGAGATTCCGTGTTGAGGGTATGGCGGCAAAGGTCTTTCTGTCTTCATTGCCGCCTGCTACCGGAAAGGAGCGGGGAGGCTGGCTCACTTATACGAAAACCGGCATCCGGCTGGAGCAAAGAGCGGGCACGGACAGCGTATATATCAGCGGCATTCACAGACTGAGCGCACTCAGACGCATGATGAGCGATGTGCACTCCGTCGTCTTTTATGCGCCGCAAAACAGAGAAAAGGGAGAGATGATGATCCAGGTCGGACTGCCGGACGCGCAGCTTACTCTGAGTCTCACGGCGAAAAGCTGTCAGGGCTATTCGGGCGAGGGTTCACTTTTGGAATCTCTGTCTACCCCGGAAACCATCGAGAATTCCGATCGACTGGCATCAATGCTGAAATTTGAATCTAAAATAGATAAGGCGCGGATCGCAGAAGCGCTCGTCTTTCAAAGTCCGAAACGGATCATGCGATGGGATTGCTGGCGGTTTCGGGAAAGCTCGGCTATGATGCGAATGAGCGCGCATATTTCCACAGGGAGCTGCCGGAGGAGCCGGAAAGAATGTGGAAGGACAATCCGCGCCTGAAGTCGGCGAAAGAGCTGTGCAAAGTGACAACCCGACTGGATAAGGCAAGCTGGCTGGTTCACTCCAAAGATGCCTGCTATCGTGTATTCTACGATCGGGAGGAGGGAATGCATAATGCGAAATGCATCTGCACATGGTATCTCAGGCATCAAAACGGCAGAGGGCCGTGCAAGCATATCCTGGCGGCGAAACTGATTGCGGAGGAAGAAAACAATGGAGAGTAAATTGCAGCAAGCGGTGGATATCTATCGATCTCTCGGGTATGAGGAAGCGAGCATGGACGGAATAATGAAGCTCGGCTTGGGGAGCAGTGAGGAACAAAGGATTGCGCGAGAGGGTCTGAAAAGCGGTGAATGGACACAGATCAGACAGCTGTCCGAAAACAGCTACGGTTTTGTCAAGGTCGAAGAAGTTGCCGATGTCGATCTTGAAAAGCTGGCGATCTTTGCCGTTCGGGTCGGTGTAGACGCAAAAAGAGCGGCGAATGTGCTGCGTGTGCAGGGAGAGTCCGCGCTGTCGGCGATCGCGAGTCGCGGAGAAAAATATGCATCCGATTTTATCGCGGCGGTATGTCGTTCGGACAGACGAATCTGGGAGCATTCGGCAAGTGCGTTCGGCTTACTTTGCGTCAATCTGGTGCTGAGGATGGGGATGACCGTCCCGCAGTCGGTTGAATATATCAAAGATTGGTCGGTGTACGCCGGCAATGCGATGGGCATTTTGGAACCGGACAGAAGATATGACAAGAGCTTCGTGCCGGGCATGGAGGAGCTACGCCGCAGTTTTGTCGAGCATATTGAGGAGGGTGTAGCGATCAATGCGCCGGCGACCGGTCCGTTCAGCGAGGTGCTGGCAGAAGGGGTGAAGCAGGGATTGCTATCGGAGGAAAAAGCCAGGACGCTGGTGTTTTTTGCATTAGATCGATCCATCCGCCCGGGCGACCGAAAGGCTTGGGTAAGCGTGCTGGATCGGATCGGTTTGACTAAAGAGGACATCCTTTCTCGCACGGAGAGCCTGATTCCGCTTCTGGCACTCGGAGAGAGCGCCATTATCGAACGATTCGCGCCCGTTTTGATCGAACATTCATCCGATGAGCATTTGCCGGGTATTTTGATTTCCGTATCCTCAAGCAAGGTGAAAAAAATCAGACTGATGATGCTGCGATGCGCACTCGGTCGTGTAAAGCCGAGTTCGGTGAACGAGATATCGGAGTGGATTGCGCTATGGGCGCAGGATGAGGACAGGAGCCTCGCAAAGGCAGCGCAAAAACTGGCAAAGGCGTGGGAAATCGTCCTTAACCCGAGTGAATCGCAGGTGAAAACGGAGGAAATACGGGGGCTATGGCAAAAAACACCGGGGCTGTGGACGGTACCGGCTTTCGACATTGACGATTGTTCTCCAATGAGACTGACGGAGCTTGCGGCACAGATCTCCGTCAGGAGAGAGGACGTGGCGGATCTCGTAACGGAAACATTTTTGGCAATGGCAAATCGAATTGCCTATCAAAATCCCGAGGAAGCAAGACGGAGTCTTGCGGGAATGCGGTCCGGTACGACATTGACAAATCTGGCGGGTGCATGGGCGAAGGGAAAAGAGATACCGATCGAGATCGACAGGTATCAAAAGCGTTGGGAAAACGGCGTTGAAATGATCGGTAAAAAAACGTATGCCGGATTGATCTATGCACGAAATATCGTAGTCCTCGCGAATATCGACAAGCCGCCCTGTTTGCTTTCCACGCCGAGCCGCAAGGATTTGTCAATCCTTTTGAGCGATCTTGCGGACAGACTGAGCCGATACCAAGAGGAATGGATGCAAAAAGGCTTCAAAGCAGGAGGAACCGCACCGAGCGGAACGAAAGAAGAAAACATGCCTTTTGTATGGGAACCGGATCTTCAGCTTGCTCTTACCAGGCTGGATCTTCACAGCGCGACACCAAAAATGCTGCAGAAACTTTCGGGGATCGACCTGTTCGTTCGGATGCCGGATGGTGAAATCATCCGGGATGAAAAAGGTATACCGATTTTGGCGGGAGAACTGATTCGAAACTACATCCGGGATCCGTATGCCGAACCTGAATTCAACGAGGGAACACCTTACTGGCGCGTCGATATTGAAAGACCCGAAAGTCTGCGTCATCTTCCGAATCGTTTGGAATACAGCTCGGACAGTTTGTTTTCAATTTTCCCGTTGTGGGGAGATTTTGCGCTGACCGCTGTGCGTCGGGATACCGAGGTATACCATTCCCAGGGCAAAGTGCTCCGGCAGGTGGCAAGGCGAAGCAAGCCGCTGACCGCAGGTGCTCTGATGAATCTGCTTGCGGCGCAAAGCTATCTGAGTGCGGAGAATGCCGAAGATGTGATTGCGGCAACGAAAAAAGCATGGGAGCGCGGACTTATGATCCCGGGATCCGCCGATGTAAGATACCTGGACTGGCGAGGAGGGGAACCGTCCAATCTGGCAAGTCTGGCGGAATCGCTTGATCACATCGCGCAAGACGGCATTTTATCGGTTGTATGGCAGGTCGTCGACGATTTGATCGACGAATCACTCAAAGCGCCGCGGATGTTTTCGGGTACAGCGCAGCTTGTGAAGTTGATCGAAAAATACTTGGATGAAGTCCTTTTTGCGGACGAACGGGGAACTGCTTCCGCGGAGGCACTAAAACTGCGAGGTTTGCGAAAGCTCGCAAAAAAACCGGGCACATCGCTCGCCGTCACTACGGCAAAGAGTGTGACCGCAAAACTCGGGGATCCGGACTTAAGCGAGAAATCAAACGATGACGCGCGGGATA
>JBHAEV010000110.1:0-16898 GCA_041855735.1 Lachnospiraceae bacterium | reverse complement strand
TAATTTCTTTGCCAATACTTTATACAGTATTTCATTGACGAAACTCGATTTTCCGGAACCCGATACACCGGTGACACAGGTCATGATACCGGTCGGAATATCTATGTCCACATTTTTCAGATTGTTCTCCTGCGCACCTTTCAAATGCAGCCAGTTCGACGCTTCTCTTCTGGTATCCGGCACTTCTATTTTGATTTCACCGGAGAGGTATTTTCCGGTAATCGATGCCGGATTTGCCATAATTTCCTTTGCATTGCCGACAGCCACAACCTCTCCCCCGTGTGAACCGGCACCCGGTCCGATGTCCACGATATAGTCCGCTTCCATCATCGTGTCTTCATCATGTTCCACCACAAGCACCGTATTTCCCAGATCACGCAGATGCTTCAATGTCCCCAGCAGTTTGTCATTGTCTCTCTGGTGAAGTCCGATACTCGGCTCATCTAGGATATAGGCAACCCCCAAAAGTCCGGAACCGATCTGCGTTGCCAAACGGATCCGCTGTGCCTCGCCGCCGCTGAGCGTGCCGGTATTTCTGGTCAGGGACAGATAATCCAAACCCACATCAATCAAAAAACTGACTCTGGCACGAATCTCCTTGAGAATCAGCGAGCCTATCGCCCGCTCCATATCGCTCAGTTTTAATCCATCCAAAAAGTCACGAAATTTCAAAATACTCCGATTCGTCGCATCGAAAATATTCTCGGAACCGACCGTAACGGCAAGCGCTTCTTTTTTCAATCTCTTTCCGTTACAGGAGTGACACGGCAGAATCCGCATAAACTCCTCGTACTCGGCTTTCATCGTGTCGGAAAAGGTTTCCTTGTATCTGCGCTCCACATTTTTCACAAGCCCCTCAAACACTGTCGGATAGACGCCAAAACCTCGCTGGCCGGAGTAATGGACATCCACCTCCGTATCCGTACCGTAAAGCAGCAGATCCCTGATCTTCTTCGGGTATTTCTCAAACGGTGTGTCCAAATCGAATTGAAACTTACTGCAAAGTGCCTGCAACAGAGCATTGGTAAAGCTTTTTTTGTCCGTGCAGCTCTGCCATCCGATCACGGCAATTGCACCTTCATTGATACTCAGGCTCATATCTGGAATCATCAGGTCCGCATCAAACTCCATGGTGTAACCGAGACCGGCACAGTCCGGACAGGCACCGAACGGATTGTTGAATGAAAAGGTTCTAGGTTCCACGGCATCGATACTGATGCCGCAGTCCGCACAGGCAAAATTCTGAGAAAATGTCAATGTTTCCCCTTCGATGATCTCCGCCTTGGCATATCCGTCCCCCAGCGCGAGTGCCGCCTCAAGGGATTCGGTCAGCCTTTTTTCAATGCCTTCTTTCATACTCAGACGGTCGACAATGATATCAATGCTGTGCTTTATATTTTTATCGAGTACGATCTCTTCACTGAGTTCGTACTGCGCTCCGTCAATCAGTGCACGAATGTAACCGCTCTTTTTTGCCGCAGCCAGAACTTTCTCGTGTCTGCCTTTTTTGCCGCGTACAACCGGAGCCAGAATCTGGAATCTGGTGCGCTCCGGCAATTCCTTCAGACGATCCACCATCTGGTCGATGCTCTGTTTAAAAATCTCTTTTTTGCATTCGGGACAATGCGGGATACCGATTCTCGCGTACAAAAGCCGCAGATAGTCATATATCTCGGTCACGGTGCCGACCGTGGAACGCGGATTGCGATTTGTGGATTTCTGGTCGATGGATATCGCCGGCGACAGCCCTTCAATGCTCTCCACATCCGGTTTTTCCATCTGCCCGAGAAACATCCGGGCATAGGAGGAAAGGCTCTCCATATATCTTCTCTGTCCTTCGGCATATATGGTGTCAAAGGCGAGAGAGGACTTGCCCGATCCCGAAAGACCGGTGAGCACCACCAGCTTTTCTCTGGGAATGTCCACGGAAATATTTTTCAGATTGTGCTCATTGGCACCTCTGATTTTTATATATTTGGTCGGCGAATGTGTTGCCGAAGTGATTTTCGATTCCGATGATTCGTTCTTCATACTTACTCCTGTCAATGAAACATTTGTTCCCATTATAGCATGGTTTCCGGATGCACGCAATGCCCGATATACGGCAAAAACCGGCAAAAACTTCCGCCCCGCAAAAATTCATCCTGCGAGGCGGAAGTTGCTCTGATACTTAAAATTTGTCAATTATTTGCGATTTTTCAGGAAGTCCGGCACATTGATCTGAATCTCTTTGTTGTTGCGCGGCTTGAAATTGGCCTGTCGGATATCCTCCTGCTCACTCTCCTGCGGATTGTAAGACGGCTGCTCCTGCGGTCTGTTGTAAGCCGGAGTCGATCCCGAAGGAGAATACATCGGTCTTTGTACGGCAGTGTTCAAAGACGGTCCGCCCGGATTCTGCTGCGGTTGATTCAAATTCGGTACACTTTGATTCTGGCGCGGCTGATTCAATGTCGGTCCGGCCGGATTTTGCCGCGGCTGATTCAAGGATCTGTGAATCGGCTGCGGAGCGGTCTGTTTCTTCGGAATCTCCACCCTTCCGAACGGCAGAATATTCTCCGATGCGGAATCCAGACCGGTGGCAATGACGGTAATGGTGCATTCATCGGATGCATTCTCATCATACATCGCGCCGAAGATGATATTCGCCTCATCCCCTGCCAGCTCCTGTACATAGCTTGCGGCTTCATTTGCCTCAATCAGACTGATGTCACCCGAAATATTGATAATAACATGCGATGCACCTTCAATACTGGTTTCCAAAAGCGGAGACTGCACCGCCTGTCTCACGGCATCCAATGCCTTGTCATCTCCGGTTCCGCGGCCGATTCCGATATGTGCATAGCCCTTGTCGATCATGACGGTCTGAACATCCGCAAAGTCAAGATTGATCAATGCCGGAACATTAATCAAATCCGTAATCCCCTGTACACCCTGCTGCAATACTTCATCCGCTCTCTTCAATGCATCCGGCATACTGATCTTTCGGTCAATGATCGAAAGAAGCTTGTCGTTCGGTATCACAATCAAGGTATCCACACAAGCTTTTAAGCTCTCGATACCCGCAATGGCATTCTTCATTCTGGCGCGGCCTTCAAAACTGAACGGCTTGGTTACCACTCCGACGGTCAGTATCCCCATATCCTTTGCAATACGGGAAATAACGGGAGCCGCACCGGTACCGGTACCTCCGCCCATTCCGCAGGTGACAAAGACCATATCCGCGCCGGCAAGCGCACCGGTGATTTCGTCCGAGCTTTCCTCCGCCGCCTTTTCGCCGACTTCCGGTCTGGCACCGGCTCCGAGACCTTTCGTTACTTTTTCTCCAATCGGAATCACGGTCGGTGCCTTACAATATGTGAGGGCCTGCTTGTCTGTGTTCACACCGATAAATTCAACACCTTCTATATTTTCATCGATCATACGGTTGATGGCATTGTTTCCCGCACCACCTACTCCTACTACTATAATCTTTGCTGCATTTTCATCAGCGCTCATCTTTATTTCTAACAAGGTACCGTCCTCCTATGTGTTTTTGTTTATATCTCTTCAAAACACTCTATGCATCTGTAGCTTAAGTCTTTTACTATGATAAACGCTTTCCGTGAAATAATCAACATAATTTTTATAAAAAAAGTATGCTCCGGGAAACACGAAAACCGCATTATTTTCTCTCGAATGTGTAATAATTGTTTCCGTCCTTCCCTTCATAATGCTCCAAATGTACGATTCCGCGCATTTGTGAAATGTTTTCAAGCATCCCTCTCAACTCCGACAATTTCCCCGAAAGCTGATCCGTCGATCCGAGATTTACCGTCAGCTCGCCGACTTCCAAAACCAGATGATCATGGACAATGATCGTGTCTTCAATCATCACCCTGTCCTCTCTGGCTTCCTCCGTCATCAAAACCGTCGTCTCACTTTCCGAAGTTTCGGCCGATTGTTTTGCTTCGCTTTGCTGCGTTTTAATCCGCTCTTCTTCCATTCGTTCTTTTTCCAGCTCATCCTTGGTTTTTCTCGAGAGGATGGTGTATTTAATCTGATCCGCTTCAATATTGTAGGAATTCAAATTCCGTATAATATCCATAATCTCCGTAAACGCAACATTATCATACATTTCCAGCTTTTCATACAGATATACCGCCGAGAAATCCAGACCGACCACCTGCGGAATCCCGGATAGTTTTCTGCCGGAATTTTCCACCACCACGCCGTTTTTGTCAAAATACATATAGGAGCTGACATATTGGATGCAGCCCACAATATTCTTATGATGAATATGAACGACGATCGAAGTCGGAGATCTCCACTCGATATCATAGCTGTCCACAAATGTCGCCCTTCGATGCACTCCGATCAGATCGGAAAACAGATTCCATACGGAAATCCTGGAAAAATTGTCGGAAAACAGCTCCGCTTTGATATTTTCCGCCGTATTCCACTCTTCCTTGTTGCCCTGTATTTCGATACTCTCGATTCGCACAAAAGAGATCGAAACCAGTATCCCGATCATGATGAGGGCGGGTATCATGTATTTTTTCATCGCTTCCTCTGCACTCCCAGCACCATGCCCATCTCAATCATCAATGCCATCAGGGAGGTACCTCCATAGCTGATAAACGGCAATGAAACACCGGTATTCGGCATGGAATTTGTTGCAACCATAATGTTCAATATAATCTGAATCGCAATGTGAACCATCACACCGCCTGCCAACAGCAGTCCGTATTTGTCGGATGCATTTCGGGCGATTCTCGCAATCCGGTAGAGCAGAAATAAATACACCAGTATCAGTATGATCGCACCGAGCAAACCCCACTCTTCCACAACGATGGCAAAAATCATATCATTATGCGCTTCCGACATCCCGTATCTCTTCTTGATGCTTCCTCCCAGCCCTCTGCCCAGAGGACCGCCCGACCCGATGGCATAGAGTGCATCCAAAACCTGCTTCCCCCCCTCATCGGCATAGGCATTCGGATTGATCCAAACCTTGATTCGATTCATCTGATATGCCTTCAATGCAATCGGGAATCCGGATAAAACCGGATATAAGCGATAAACCAGATACAAACCCAGCAGTCCCAATCCCAGTAGCGTAATGTACAGTATCGGTTTCTTTGACGACATGAACATCATGCCCATTGAAATCAGTATGATGATAATCGCCGTGCTCAGATTGCTGAATTGCACAAAAAACACAATCGGCGACAGTAAGATTGCTACAATCACCCAACCCTTCCAACTGTCAATGGTTTCCTGCATATTGGTCAAAAACACGGCAAGGAGAATGATCATCGCCATTTTCGCCAGCTCCGACGGCTGAAAATTGAAACCGCCGATTCGAATCCATCGGGCTTGTCCTTTCGCACTGTGTCCGAAGAAAAGTACAAATACCAGCAGACCGATGGATAAAAAATAAATCAAAGGCGCACATTTCAAAATAAAATGATAGTCGATAAAGGATACGGCAATCATGATACCGAATGCCATCAGTGCAAATGTCGTTTGATTTCTGACATAGTGTGTGGCGGAAGTGCCTTCGATATTTCCCTCATAGGAACTTGCCGAGTAGATCATAATCAACCCGAATATCAGCAAAAAAAACACCATGGAAACCAATGTCAAGTCGATGGGTCTTCTGGATTTTTTCGGTATGATGAGATCGTTCAAAAAATCTATAATTTTTTCACGCATTCTTTAAATATTTCTCCACGCTCCTCAAAATTACGGAACATTCCCCAGCTTGCACAGGCAGGCGAGAGCAAAACATAATCCCCGCTGTCCGCATAAGAGGCACATACTTTCACCGCCTCATCCATGGATTCCGCATACATGATATTCGTAAAGCCGTGACGTTTCGCGCATTCCGCAATGCTGTCTCTCGTCTGACCGATAAGAACCAGATATTTTACATTTCCGTTAAAGCTCTCAATCCAATCGTCATACGAAGCCCCCTTATCGTATCCTCCTCCGATCAGAAGAATCGGGCCCGGCATCGCCTTGATCGCCTGTATTGCCGCATCGGGATTGGTTCCCTTGGAATCATTGTAATACTTGATCCCGTATTTCGTTGCCACATATTCCAGTCTGTGTTCCACCGCATTGAAGTTTTTGCATGCTTCCAGGATATTTTTCATCGGAATATTCATACAAACGCCGATGGCAATGGCTGCCATCACATTTTCATAATTGTGCCGCCCGAGAATTTTCAGTTCGTTCACATTCAGGAGCCGGACTTCATTGGAGCCGAATTTCGCGTAGATATTTCCCTCATGCAAATAATACCCTTCCTCGAGTTTTCGTTTGGATGAAAAATACACAATCTTGGCTCTGATATCGGTGTTGTCCACAAGTTCGGACGTCCACATATCATCATAATTCAAGACCAGAAAATCCTCTTCGGTCTGGTTCGCGGTGATCTCCCCTTTCACCCGCACATATTCTTCCATGGTGCGATGCCGATCCAGATGATCCGGGGTAATATTTAAAATAGCGGCAACATGCGGTTTGAAACTGATGATCGTTTCCAGCTGAAAACTGGAACATTCCAGCACTGTAACACTGTCGTCACCCGTCTGCAATGCCACGTCCGTATATGGCAGACCGATATTTCCCGCTACAAATGTGTCGTCCGTGTAACTTGCGATAATTTCTCCGGTCAAAGCCGTCGTGGTGGTTTTCCCGTTCGTTCCGGTAATGGCAACAATCATCCCCTTGGAAACGGAAAATCCCAGCTCAATCTCGCTCCATATTTGTATCTTGCTCTCATGAATCAATCGTACAAAAGGAGTGCTTAAATCGATCCCCGGACTGATCACGCAAACGGCAATCCCCGCCAGATCCGGTCTGGTGAGTTCTCCGAGTTTTACCGTGATTTTTCCGAAATATTCTTCTTCAAATCCCTCCAGAATACGCTCCAGATCCAAATCCGGATTGCTGTCATAGAGGAACACCTCTCCACCGGCTTTCAATAATAATTTGGCTGCCGAAATCCCGCTCTTTCCAAGCCCCGCAACCATGATTCGATATCCCATCCCGCCTCCTCCTAGTATCTCATCCCAAGATAAGAGATCATTGATAAAAGAATTGTTACTATTGTAAAGACTGCTACAATTTTTGTCTCGGACCACCCGATTATTTCAAAATGATGATGAATCGGCGCCATTTTGAAGAAACGTTTTCCTCCCGTTTTTTTAAAATATCCCACTTGAATGATCACGCTCAACACTTCGACAAAATAAACACCGCCGATAATCAGAATGAACAAGGGCATTTGCATAAATATCGCCAGTGCCGCCACATATCCTCCCAGTCCCAGTGAACCGGTATCTCCCATAAACACTTGCGCCGGATGTACATTGTAAATCAGAAATCCCATCAGCGCACCGCAAACTGCTCCGGCGACCGGCGCAATCGGAATGTTTTCTTGAATCGCAACTACAATAAAAAAGACGGAAACGGCGATGGTCACACTGGAACAAAGCCCATCCAAACCATCGGTGAAATTCACTCCATTATCCGTGCCCAAAACCGCAGCAAACACAAAGGGGATAAAAAGCCAGCCGAGATTCCAGAACGTCCCGGTTTTTAAGCTCCCGGTCAAAGGAATCAGAATCTCCTTAGAGAAATCCGGCTTCCAATACAGATAAAACGCGAATACACCGGTTATCAAAAGCTGAAGCAACAATTTTTGCATCGGCTTCAAACCGTCCGACTTCTTCTTTTTGATTTTCAAATAATCATCCAAAAAACCTACGATTCCGAAACCCGTCATAAACAGCAACACCGGTAAAATATATGCATATTTCCCGGCATGGACAATTCCTCCGAGGAATGCCGAAATCAATATCATGATTCCTCCCATGGTCGGGGTTCCCGATTTCACCAGATGCGTTTGCGGTCCGTCGGTTCTTACATTTTGCCCGAATTTAAATCGATGCAGAACCGGTATTGTAATCGGGCACAATATCATACATGCAGCAAAGCTGATCAGTGCCGATGTCAGTGTATCGTTGATCATGATTTCTCCTTTTTAAGCAATGGTTAACTTTATCATACAAGTATATCGTATCCGAAACTCTTACGCAAGTTTTTTCCGATTTACAGGGTCAAACCATATTTGATAAGCAACAAAACCGCACGCATCTGTATCATACCGCATTGTGATTTTCCGCTTTCCCTATGCGTTCATGATTCTTTTATCTCTCACAAAGGAATAGGACAGCCATGCGGTCATGAACACCCAGATGACGGGTTCCGTAAACATCACTCCCACATAGCCGACTTTTGGAATGACAAAAAGCACGAACAGGATTTTCATCAACAATTCGATTCCGCTGGAAATCAGAGGTTCTATTTTCCGGTTCACTCCCTGAAGACTGTTTCTGAGTACAAACAAACACCCGAGCACCGGCCAGAAGAATATCATGACACGCAAATACAAAACGGCGACATTTAACAATTGCGCATTTTCCGAACCGGTCAGCAGATATGTAAAATATCCTCCCGAAAACCAGACCAGTATCCCGATAAGGATACTGATCAGAACATTGATCATCAATGCGATTTTCACCACTTCCCGGATTCGTTTCATATTTCCCGCTCCGTAGTTTTGAGAAACCATGGTGGTAACCGAGTTGGAAACCGCCTGCACCGGCAGAATGGCAAAATAAAAAATTCTGCGCGCGGCGGTTTGCGCTCCGATGATCGTAACACCGAATGCATTGACGGATGTCTGTAATATTACACTTCCGATGGAAACAATGGACTGCATAAAGCCCATTGCCATTCCCTGCGAAAACAATTCCGCAAAAACTCTCTTCTCAAAACGAAAATGTTTTACCTTCGGCAGCAAAATCCTTGCACGAAATGCGATGTACACCATACACGCGACTACCGCCAGGGTTTGCGCAATCACCGTTGCCACGGCAGCCCCTTGAATCCCCATTCGAACTCTCGTGATCATAAAAATGTCCAGAAAGACATTCACCGCCGCTGCAATCACCAAAACGACAACCGGAAAAATGCTGTTTCCGATTGCACGAAGTATGCCCGCCATGAAATTGTAGAAAAAGGTAACCGGAAAGAACAGCATGATCACGAAAATATAGGAAAAGGCTTCGTCCAAAATGCTTTTTGGTGTGTTCACAAATTCCAGCAATGTTCGCAGGCAAAAAACTGCAAACAGCATGATCATCACGGACACCCCAATGCCGATCACGATGCTCATGGCAACGGACTTCTTGATGCTCTTCATATCCTTTGCTCCGAAATACCTTGCCACAACGATCCCCATTCCGTTGGCAAGTCCCGTTGCAAATCCGACCGTTAAATCAAATATGGAGCCCGATGCCCCGACCGCCGCCAATGAGCTTTCTCCCAGATAATTGGCAACGATCGCGGCATCTGCGGCATTGTAAAGTTGTTGGAATAAATTTCCGATCAGTATGGGAATCGCAAATAATATCAAAGAGGAGACGATCGGTCCCTCCGTCAACATTCTCTGTTTACTGTTCATGTTTCACCCTTCGTTTCGTACAGTGATACATCAGACTGTGCTCCTGCCGTTTTTGATGTACACAAACCAATACACGGCGGCGACGAAAACCCCGCCCCCGACAATATTCCCCAGTGTTACCGGCAGCAGATTGTCCGTAAAAAAACTTCCCCAATTCAAGTGATTCAGCTTCTCCGACGTGACCCCCAGCTTCATTGCCGCTTCCATATATGACTCATTGCTTTTTGCCATGATACCGGCAGGAATATAATACATATTCGCGACGCTGTGTTCAAATCCCGAAGTAATAAAAAGCCAGATCGGGAAAAATATGGCAAAGATCTTCCCCGTCATATCTTTCGCCCCATATGCCATCCATACCGCAAGACACACCAGCCAGTTGCACATCATTCCCAGAATAAATGCCTCTTTGAATGTCAGTCCCACTTTATAGGCAGCCATTTTTATTGTCATCGCACCCAATGCATCGGAACCGCTGCCGAGCAGTCCGGATTGATTGATCAGATACGCGATGAACACCGAACCGATAAAATTTCCGGCATACACAAAAAACCAGTTCTTTAACATATCCTCCAATCTTATCTTTTTGTCGAGAACTCCGGCAATAATCAAGGTGTTTCCCGTAAAAAGCTCTCCTCCCGCAATCAACACGAACATCAGTCCGGTTCCGAACACCGCGCCGGCCAATACCTTTCCAAGTCCGTACGTTTCCGGTTTTGACAGCAGATTGAATGCCGCCATATTCGATCCTTCCGATGCAAACGCGATAAATGCGCCCGCTAAAAACCCGAGAATCATCATATTCATAACCGGCATGCTCGTCTTTTTTATCGCCGTCTGTACGGTGGTTTTCGCTATCTCCGGCGGTGTCAGATAATTTGCTTCTTTCATGTGAATCCCCCTTTTTTCGTCCTTTCGGATTTAACGAAAGAGACCGCTTTCCCATTCCTCTGTTTGAAAATCCTCTTTGCATCATCCGAGTTTATCACAAACGAAGGCGAACATCAAGCTTCCAAGCCCCCGCCGTTCGCCCGGATCGCTTCCGTCCGAGTCGATTCATTTTGGGTTCCGATTGCCGAAGCATGTCCGAATACAGAAAAAATACTCGATTTCGCAAGGAAACCGAGTAAATAAAAACAAGTATTTTCTATCTGCCGATGTTTTCCGGCGCGATGATTTCCACCGTTTCCGATGCCGCCGTCGGCTCACTTACCGGACTTGCCGATTGCGTTGAATTTGTCTCCCCGCCCTGCCCGGTCTGCGGTATGCTTTCCTCCTTTGTCGGATTGGCAATCCGCTCACCGAGTGCATTGGTCTCCACAATATTCAGACCCGGATTTTCCTCACTGCTTTCCTCCAAAATCCCGGAAACCGGCGTGCTCTGACTGTCCTGCGGAATAAATTCCTCCACGGCATTTACAACGGTATTTGCCGAAAACCCTTCTTCTACCGGAAGACCGGCATCCCATGAACTTTGTTCCGGATTTTCCGAATTCGGAAAAATATTCATAGCCGGAAGCACTTCACTCATAATGGAGGAAAACAAGGAGCTGGCATAAGTTGAATGCGCCTGATCTTCCACATGCGGCCGATCAATCACCACATAGCACATCACCTGCGGATTGTTGGCAGGAGCAAAACCTGCAAATGAAACAATGTAGTCACCCGTTCTTCTCGGATACGTTTCGGCAGTACCGGTTTTTCCTCCGATTTCATATCCCGGAACCGCTGCAGCCCGGCCGGTTCCTTCCGTCACGGTTCGAAGCATTGCCCGGCGTAAAAACATGGACGTGTCCTGTGATATGGTTTCTCTTACGATTTTCGGTTTCATCTCCTTAATCAGCGAACCGTTTTCATCCACAATCTTTTTTACCACACGTGGCTCATAATACGATCCGCCGTTGATTGCGGAGCTGAATGCGGCAGCCGTCTGCAGCATGGTTGCATTGTAGTTCTGCCCGAATGAATTCGTTGCGAGGTCAATCGGCATCATCGTCTGCGCATCGTGTACGAGATTGACGGTTGACGGTTCCCCCGGCAAGTCCACACCGGTTTTGATGCCGAACCCGAATATTCTTTGATATTTCGTAAATCGATCCACACCCAGTTTCGCCGCAATATCCATCATTGCCACATTGCAGCTCACCATCAATGATCCTTCCGTATCCAGTTCTCCGTGTCCTTCGCGTACCGCACAGCTGATCGGTACGCCCTGCACCTCGCTGAAACCGTTGCAAATATAATGTTCCGTACCGTCAATGACATTTTCCTCAAATGCCGCTCCGAGCGTAAATACTTTCGAAGGGGAACCGGGTTCAAAGGTGTCGCTGACAATGTAATTTTTCCACATCTTGCTCAAAGCATCGATCTTCGCCGTATCGTCCATGGCATCGATCTCTTCCTGCGAATAATACTTGGACAAATCCCGCGGATTGTTCAAATCATAACCCTTGCTGGTTGCCATTGCAAGAATCTCACCCGAATTCGGATCCATGATGATCACCGCCGTTCTCTCGCTGCCCACCTCCGCCTCGCGTTTGGCAATATGTCTTTCCACAATGCCCTGAATATTGACGCTGACGGTCGACACCACAATCTGCCCGTTCGTAGGCGGAATAATATTTCGCTCCAATGCGGTGATATCGTTCAGATATCCGTACTCTCTTCCATTGGATCCGATTAAGTAATCATTGTACTGTTGTTCAATCCCGGCGGTACCCTGTGTCGGATCTTTTCCGGAGAAACCGATGACATCACATGCCAGACTGTTGTACGGATACGAACGAACATATTTTTCTTCAAAGTGATATCCGATAAAACTTCCCTCCAGAGCTTTGGCTTCTTCCGTTTGATTGTTTTTTCGAAGTTCACTTCTCTTTGCTTTTATTTCTTCAATTTTTGCATTCAATGCGGTTATATCATCATAGGTCAGATCATCTATAAACTTTATATAGGAACTTGTGCTGTTGTTGTAGAAGATATCCTTTATTTCCTGCGGATCCTTCTGAAAAACTTCACCGATCACATTGGATGTCAGGTTGATATTCTGCTCAACCCTCTCTCTTTCCCGCTCGGTTTTGGTTCCGCCGTTTTTATTCGGTTCGATAATCTGCCTCGGATCCAGAATCAATGTATAATACTTTTCGGAACGTGCCAGATAATTTCCGTCCCTGTCCAATATCTCTCCGCGCTTAAACGGCAACTCATAGGAATCATAGTATAGATCGGTGAGTATTTTTTCATTATAGGTGTCTTGATTAAAATGTTGAATGTAGAAAACTCTTCCGATCAAAGCTCCCATACCGATGGTAACCAATGCGGAAGCCAATACCACCATATTCATCGAAGAGGATTTTTTCGGCGGTGTTTTTTGAACCCCATTCAAGCGAAATACGTAAGAAACTCCTTCCGACAATATCGTCAACAGCGGTTTCTTTTCTTCTTTTTTTCCGTTTCCTTTTTTATCAATTGGTCGGGATGTCCTCATTCTGTTTTATATACTCGCTTTCATTCTTTTTGTATACAATAATCTGCTCCTCATTGGCATGAACCATTCCATATTGTGTGGTTGCGATTTCATACACATGGTGCAAATCCACCTTTGAATTCAAGCTGTCCTCTTTTACATCATTTTCCGACTTTAACTTTTGAAGCTGCTGTTCCTTTAATGTCAAAACACGCGATGCATCCAATGTCTTTGTGCTGATGTCGATATATTGAAAAAATACGATCAAAATGGCAATCAAACCGATTGCGTAAATCGAAAACGAAACAACGCTCATCCTTTCCCGACTGTTTTGTGCCGCTCGGGATGATTTGTTTGTTGCCGATGATCTTGATGTTTTCTTTGTTTTTGCGGTTTTTGTCTGCTCTCTTTTTACCGGAGTCTGTTTTTTCGGCATGGACTGCAAACGATTTCGCGTACTCTCCTGTCTGACCGTATTCCCATACACATAGGTCTGTTTTCTGTTCTCTCTCATTGCTTCACCCCCCCTAACTGTAAACCGCCACGATCCTCATGGCAAATCCTTCTTTGCATCCTGCTTTTGCGCACGACCTGCCAGGAAATCGTCGGATCACACCCGGTTTCTTTCAAACACTCTCAGTTTCGCACTTTTGGATCTGGAATTCCCGGAAACTTCCTCCTCTCCCGGCAAAATCGGTCTTCTGGTAATGACTTTACCCAGACTCTGTTTTCCGCATACGCAAACCGGAAATCGTTTCGGACAGGTGCACGGATCCTCAGCATTTTTGAATACCGTTTTCACAATACGGTCCTCCAAAGAATGGAATGTAATCACTGCCAGCCGACCGCCGGGTTTCAATCGTTCGATCATGGAGTCCAGCGAGTTTTTCAAAACTTCCAGCTCCCGGTTCAGTTCAATCCGAATTGCCTGAAATGTTCTTTTGGCAGGATGACCCGAGGTCAACTGCAATCGCATCGGAATCGCGGCTCTGATGATCTCGACCAGTTCAAAGGTTGTCTCAATCCTTTTTTTCTGTCTGTTTAATACAATGTGCTTTGCAATATTCTTTGCGAACCGGTCTTCTCCGTAATCCCGAATGATCCGAAACAGATCCGCCTCATCGTAATCATTTACAATATCCGCCGCTGTATATGTATCACGCACATCCATTCTCATATCCAGAGGCGCGTCGAATCGATAGGTAAATCCTCTTTCGGCATTGTCGAGCTGATAGGAAGACACTCCCAAATCGATATAGATGCCGTCCACTTTCCCGATTCCCAAATCATCCAGTGCTTTAGCGAAATTCAAATAATTCTCATGCACCACGGATACCTTTTCGATATGGTCACGAAGTCTTTTCCCTGCCGCCAGCAGCGCGTCCGCATCCTTGTCAATGCCGATCAATCTTCCGGTCGTCAGCATTTTTACGACCTCCAGCGCATGACCTCCTCCGCCCAGAGTACAGTCCACATAATATCCGTCCGGTTTGATATTCAGTGAATCCGTCACCTCATTCAATAAAACCGATTTATGCTCGAACATCATAATCTTATCCCCGCCTGATACAATTTCTCCGCCGCCGCATCGGTGTCCATATGTTGCGCTTGATCCCACTCTTCCTTGCTCCATACTTCCACATGATCCAGATTTCCGGAAAATACCACATCCTTGTCAATCCTGGCATACTCTCTTTGCGATGCGGTAAGAATAATTCTGCCCTGCTTGTCCGGAACCACCTCCGAAGCCGACCCTACAATCATTCGTCTGACCACTCTCGCATCCGAATTGATCATCGACATCTCCGAGAGTTTTTCTTCCAATTTCTCCCAGTCTTTCGTACTGTATATGGTAAGGGAATTGTCGAACCCCTTGGTTATGATGAAGACATCGCCGAGAATCTCACGGAATTTAGAAGGGATGATGACTCTCCCCTTCGCATCAATCGTATGAGTATAATCTCCCATCAATCTCATAACATCACCCTCATTACACCATATATCACCACATAATGACACCATTCACCACTTTTCACCACTTGTATGTAAATTTTATTCGAAATTCGCGGAAAAATCAACCCGAACACTTCGTCCATTATTTGCGAACATATTTTTTTTGAAGATCAAAAAGACGGGCATGCGTAGATTACTACACATGCCCGTAAAGTTTCACCGTCGGTTTCATTTTCTTAAGTTTCTCTTACATTTTTTTCTTGTTGCCGTCGATTTTTCCTTGCACCATTCGATTCCGTACAATCATCACCGCGCTTATCGCAAAACAGACAATGCCGAGCATTTGAGATACCGCAATCCCGGTTCCCGGAATCAATAAACTGTCGGTTCGCAGCCCTTCAATCATGGCTCGTCCCAAACCGTAACCGCCCAGATAGATGTAAAAAATCTCCCCTTCAAATTTCTTTTTGCTGCGATACCAAAGCATGAACAACAGCAATCCGAGATTCCACAGCGATTCGTACAAAAATGTCGGATGCACCTGAATATACTCCACCCCGTCAATCTTCACAATATGATTCAGAATATCCGCGGTAACCATCCCGGAACTGACAATGCTGCGCTTGATCTGCATCGCAAACAGCGAATTCGTATACCCGCCGAATGCCTCCGCATTAAAAAAATTCCCCCATCTTCCGATGATCTGTCCGGTCACAAGTCCCAAAACGGCGGTATCCGCAATGCTGAAAAAATCAAGTTTCTTAATCTTCGTATACACAATCACGGTAATGGCTGCAGCAATGATTCCTCCGTAAATCGCCAGTCCGCCGCCGCGGATATTGAGAATCTCGGCAGGATTCTTCGCATAATAGTCCCATGTAAAAATCACATAATACAGTCTGGCACCGAGTATCGCGAACAAAATCCCGTACAGTGCAATATCGGTATAATGTTCCTCATTGTGCCCCCTGCGTCTCGCGTCCCGCAGTGCCACCGCAAGTCCGCAAAGCATCCCGATACCGATGATGATGCCGTAGTATGCGATACGGAAACCGAAAATCGAAATTGAATTGTTTAATGTTTCTATCGTGATTCCAAGGTTGACAAATCGTAAATCAAATCCCATAACATCCCTCTTTCTTCCTACATCTTCGTATTATCGCATTGATTCTAACATGGAAACGGAGATTTGTCACAGAAAATCTTACTCGACATCCGCCGATACTTTGCATATCTTACTCATCATCTGCCGATACTTTGCATTGTCATCCCTCCCAGTATCCTATCCAAACTGTTTTAGAAACCAGGGAAACACTGACTGCTTTTTTTGCCCGGCTAAAAATGGCGAAAGGTACCCTGTTCCCCGGCATGTTTCTATGTGTTTTCATGCCAAAATGGAACAAAACGTTAAAAATCCGCATGAAGAAAGACAATGCTTGCCCTTACTTTGGATTGCAAAATGAATGATAAAAAAGCCGTCTTTTAATGGCATTAGAAATAAGATTTTAGGACTGATGGGTAGTTATATGAAGAAGATATATGTTGTGCAGAATGACGAAAACGATCTGTGCAATATTAATAATTGTTGTCCTTGATTTTGTTTGTTTTTTCTATTTATTTTTTTTTTTATTCCAGTACAATAATTACAATCGTTATTTTTCTATGTTCGTTTTAGGATTTGAGCTTGTATTTTTCGATTGGGTAATTGCAAAACAATTGTGTAAGCTAAATTGCGGCAACACCGGAATCGAATGATCAGGGTTCTCATAAAGGAGGGGATTGCAACAGTAAATACGGCTTAAAAATGTTTTATAAACAAAAAGTACCTTGTATTTCTACGGAAGCCGGCGATTTGTAATGCCGAATGTTATCGTTTCAGGAAGGAGATATATGCGAAAATTTAAAAATGTTTTTGTTTTTCCCTTATTGGTGCTTGTTAGCATTTGTTGTTTATCCTTCCCC
>JBHAEV010000109.1:0-2789 GCA_041855735.1 Lachnospiraceae bacterium | reverse complement strand
TTTTGGACATAGAATGTAGCCGAATGTTTGGACTTGCTTACGGTGAGTTTCATTGTATTGTACCTCCAACCCTAGTATACCATAAGTAGCTACAAATAGCTACAAAAAATAATATTAAATTTGACAAAAGAAAAGTCTGAAAGTCCAGTATTTTAGAGGGTTTGTAGAGTATTGAGTTGTGTTTAATTCTTATTTTGCTGTCAAACTCCCGATTTTTGAAAATCAAACCTTTGTTCACAAGAAATCGAAAATATTTTCGAAAATGAATTGACAAACATGTGTTCGTGTATTAAAATAAGCTCAAACAAATGTTCCGAACAAATGTTTACGACCGAGAGGATTCGCCGGCACAGGGCGAAACGCCGGCAGAGGAGAGGACGATTATGAAGAAGTTTCTGGTGATTATGTCAAGTCTGTTTTTTATCAGTTTTATTCTCGGCAGGTTTTCGATGACGACACAGGCACTGGTTGCAAACCGGTATGTTTATGATGCCGTTAAGGTCGGCGAGGAAGATGATTTGGATTCGATTGCCGGAAAGTATAACAATATCGACGATCTCAGCCATTCGGAGTATAAGCGGGAACTGGAAGAACTGAATGATTTGACGGATGAAGTTGTGATTCCGGGATGCTATATTACCGTGTTCTATTCACCGCAAAGCGAATGACTTGATCGTGTTCAAAGCGTGGATTTGAGAAAGAAAGGTGCATTTGCACCCCCATGCACCGGCTCCGCTTGGGGCCGGTGTTTTTTGCATCTTTCGAACCGCTGCAAAGGATGTTATAATCAAAACAAATATGCGATACGGTAAAGGAGTTGGTATGGCAAAAGACAAGATCACGCATTTCTTCTGTAAGGAATGCGGATATGAATCTGCGAAATGGGCGGGGCAATGTCCGGCATGCAAGATGTGGGCAACCATGATCGAAGAACCGGTGGTCAAGAGGACAAGAGCGGGAGCGGATTTTCGAACAAAAAGCATACCCGTGAACATCAATGAAGTCAATATCGAAAACAAATTGCGTTTGAGTACGAGATTTGCGGAAATGGACAGAGTGCTCGGAGGAGGCATCGTTTCCGGCTCTTTGGTTTTGGTCGGAGGGGATCCCGGCATCGGAAAATCGACATTGTTATTGCAGGTCTGCAGAAATCTTGCAAATCAGGGAAGCAGACTTTTGTATATTTCCGGGGAGGAGAGCACGGAGCAGATCAAGATTCGTGCCGATCGCATCGGCAGAATCGACGGGGATTTGAAATTATTGTGCGAAACAAATCTGACTTCGATCGAGGCGATTATCCAAAAGGAAAAGCCGGATATAGTGGTAATCGATTCCATACAGACCATGTTCAGCGAAGAGATCGGTTCGGCGCCGGGCAATGTTTCTCAGGTCAGGGAGTCCACGAATGTATTGATGCAGCTGGCAAAGAAAAACCGGATTGCGATTTTTATCGTCGGCCATGTCACAAAGGACGGGCAGGTGGCAGGTCCAAGGGTTCTGGAGCATATGGTGGATACCGTGCTGTATTTTGAGGGAGATCGATCGGATACGTTTCGGATTCTTCGGGCGGTTAAAAATCGTTTCGGCTCCACAAATGAAATCGGTGTTTTCGAAATGCAGGGCACGGGGCTTGTCGAAGTAACAAATCCGTCCGAGTATTTGATTTCCGGACGTCCGAAGGGGGCAACCGGAGCGGCGGTGTCCTGTTTGCTGGAGGGAACCAGACCCATGCTCATCGAAGTTCAGGCTCTGGTTACGGAAACGGTTTTCGGTTTACCCAGAAGAACGGCGGTCGGATGTGATTTTAACAGAGTTCATTTATTGATGGCGGTGATTGAAAAAAGATGCGGTCTGATGATGAGCAAGTACGATGCCTATATCAATATCGCCGGAGGGTTGAAGATGAATGAGCCGGCACTGGATCTTGCTATCGTCATGACCATTGTTTCCGGTCTGAAGAATCGTATCATTGAAGAAGATACGGTGATTTTCGGCGAAGTCGGACTTTCGGGTGAAGTCCGGGCGGTGAATATGGCGGATTTGCGTGTCAGAGAAGCAGGGAAACTGGGATTTCGGCGATGTATCATGCCGAAGGTCAGCATGGGAAAGGTAACACAGAATTCCGGGATGCAGATTGTCGGTGTGGAACATATTCGAGAGGCCATCCAACTCTTATAAAAATGAAAAAGATTGCCGCAATGATTTCTCAGTGCGGCAATCTTTTTGAACAGGGGAAGAGGGACTCGAACCCCCATTGACGGTTTTGGAGACCGTCGCTCTGCCATTGAACTATTCCCCTAGTCAAGAACATGTGAATTATATCAAACTATGCAATCAATGTCAAACACTTTTTGCATTTCGATTCGCCGACAAAAGTCGACATTACGTTCAAAATTTATGACATTCCAAAGAAATTTGACTTGAAAAATTTCGATAAAAATAAGATAATAGATACAAAGACGACCGGGAGGGAGATATGGTAGATTATTCAAACGGCAGGGGAGTACAGTATCATACGAATTTATGCGCGGACGATATCGGTAAATACATCCTTCTTCCGGGCGACCCCAAGCGTTGCAAATTAATTGCACAATATTTCGATGATGCAAAGCAGGTGGCGGATTCCAGAGAATATGTCACTTATACGGGGGCATTGCTCGGCGAAAGAGTGAGTGTTACCTCCACCGGAATCGGCGGAGCTTCGGCTTCCATTGCCCTGGAAGAGCTGGTACGATGCGGCGCACATACATTTATTCGTGTCGGAACCTGCGGCGGAATCCGGACAGAGG
>JBHAEV010000108.1:0-4208 GCA_041855735.1 Lachnospiraceae bacterium | reverse complement strand
GAAGCCACCGCCATCGGAAATGGCGGTGCACAGATGATTGCAAACCGGGAGTTTTCGGATCTTGCGGATTTTCGGGAAATGGTGAAAAGAACCTTTTTGTAGGGCAAGTCATGGATGTATAAACGGAATATTTTTGCTATAATCATAGTGACAAACAAAAAGTGAGGAAATGTCAATGAACAATTATTATGATGTAGCGATTATCGGCTGCGGAGAGGCAGGCATCTATGCGGCGTATGAACTCGCGGTGCAAAAACCGGAGTTGAAAGTGGCTGTATTCGAAATCGGAAACGATATCTATCACAGGAAGTGCCCGATTGTAATCGGCAAAGTGAAAGAATGCATTCACTGCAAGACCTGCGACACCATGCAGGGATTCGGCGGAGCCGGCGCTTTTTCCGACGGGAAATTCAATTTTACAACGGCATTCGGAGGCTGGCTTACGGATTTTATGTCGGACAAAGAGGTTCTGGATTTGATAGAACATGTGGATGCCATCAATGTGAAATTCGGTGCGACGACCGAGCGGTTTTCAACGGAGTCGGAAAGGGCGAAGGAACTGGAAAGAGAGGCACTTGCGCATGATCTGCATTTATTGCAGGCATCCTGCAAGCATCTGGGCACGGAGCGAAATCTCAAGATTCTCAGCAATATCTATGAGTTCATGAAGGATAAAGTGCATTTTTTCTTCAATACCAAGGTGGACGGCATTGCAAAGAACGGAGACTTCGAAGTTCATCTTGCAAAGGGAGAAACCGTTTCCAGCAAATATCTGATTGCATGCCCGGGTCGTTCCGGTGCGGAGTGGTTTGCCAATGAATGTAAGAAACTGGGATTCAGGCTCATCAACAATCAGGTGGATATCGGCGTAAGGGTGGAGCTTCCGGCCAAGGTGTTCAAGCACATCACGGATGTGGTGTATGAGTCGAAGCTGGTTTACCGGACCAAGCAGTACGGAGATCTGGTACGGACATTCTGCATGAATCCGTACGGGCATGTGGTTGCGGAAAATGTGGACGGTATCAACACCGTGAACGGTCACAGTTATTCGGATCCGTCACTTCGCAGCGAGAATACCAATTTTGCGCTTCTGGTAAGCAATAAGTTTACGGAACCGTTTAATGAGCCGTATCGTTACGGAAAGCACATCGCATCCCTCTCCAATATGCTGGCGGGGGGTGTTTTGGTGCAGCGATTCGGGGATTTGATCAAGGGAGCCAGAACCAATGAACACCGACTTTCCCAGAGTTTTGTAAAACCGAGTCTGGTGGCGGCCGTGCCGGGGGATCTGAGTCTTGCTCTTCCGAAGCGTCAGTTGGACAATATCATCGAGATGATCTATGCCCTGGATAAGATCGCGCCGGGAACGGCAAATTATGATACGCTTTTGTACGGAGCGGAGGTCAAATTCTATTCCGGTCGCATTGCGCTGGATTCCAATCTGGAAACGGAGATGTCGGGATTTTTTGCCATCGGCGACGGAGCGGGGATTACCAGAGGCTTGGCGCAGGCGGGGGCTTCGGGTGTAAAGGCGGCAAGAGTGATTTTGGAGAGAGAGTCTGGGAATTAAAAATAGTAATAATTACTACTTGCAAAACTTTCCGTTCTGTGCTATACTACGTTCATAGTGAGCTTAAGGAACTTAAGCAACTGAGAAAAACTTTTTAAGTTTGCCGAAGGCAATCGAAAGGAGAAATTATGAGCTTAATTAACAAGGAAGTAGCTGATTTCAGCGCACAGGCATTTGTGGACAACAATTTTAAGACCGTTACCAAGGCGGATTTGCTGGGTAAGTGGAGTGTATTCTTCTTCTATCCTGCGGATTTTACATTCGTATGTCCGACAGAGCTGGAAGATTTGCAGAACAATTATCCGAAGTTTAAGGATGCGGGTTGTGAGGTTTATTCCGTATCGACCGATACGCATTTCACACACAAGGCATGGCATGATCATTCCGAGAGAATCTCCAAGATCACATATCCGATGCTTGCGGATCCGACACATGTGATTTCCAAGGATTTCGAGGTATTTATCGAAGAGAACGGTCTTGCGGAGAGAGGATCTTTCATCATCAATCCGGAAGGAAAGATTGTTGCATATGAAGTGAATGCCGGCGGCGTAGGACGCAATGTGGAAGAACTTTTCAGAAAGCTTCAGGCATGCCAGTTCGTGCATGAGCATGGCGATGAAGTATGCCCGGCAAAATGGACACCGGGTGCCAAGACTTTGAAGCCGAGCCTGGATCTGGTAGGCCAGTTATAATGCGATGATCCCTCATCCATGCGGTTCTACGGATGGGAATTGCGTTTTTGCATACATGAATACATCGATGGGTGAAGCAAAAGCTTCACCTATTCTTATACGAAGTTTTTGAAAAGGAGATATATGGAACAAAAAAATTTATACGATGTCGTGATTATCGGCGGCGGTCCTGCCGGATTGACGGCGGCTTTGTATCTGGCAAGGGCATGTTATCGCGTGATTGTGGTGGAAAAGGAAAAATTCGGCGGTCAGATCACGATCACTTCCGAGGTTGTGAATTATCCCGGAATTGAGGTGACGGACGGCGTGACTCTGACGGAGGGGATGAGAAAACAGGCGCAGAGTTTCGGGGCGGAATTCATGCTCAGCGAAGTGAAGTCCCTGAATCTGGACGGGGATGTCAAGGAAGTCGTAACTTCCAGAGGAACGCTCAAAGCGCTCGGCGTACTTCTTGCAACCGGAGCCAGTCCGAGAATGATCGGTTTTGAAGGCGAGGCGGACTATAAGGGACATGGCGTGGCATACTGCGCGACCTGTGACGGCGAGTTTTTTACCGGAAAAGAAGTGTTCGTGCTGGGCGGCGGTTTTGCCGCGGCGGAAGAGAGTGTGTTTTTAACGAAATATGCCAAGCATGTAACCATGCTGATTCGGGAACCGGATTTCACCTGCGCCGCCGCTACGGCAGAGCATGCCAAGAACCATCCGAATATCGACATTCACTACAACAAGGAAGTGGTGAAAGTGGAAGGAGACGGTGTTCTTCGAAGAATCGTATGGAAGGACAATGTGACGGGAGAAATTTCGGAGTTCCACACGGAAGATGATACTTTCGGAGTATTCGTGTTTGCGGGATATGTACCGGCTACGGATCTTGTGAAGGGGAAGGCACAGCTTGACAAATACGGATACATCATTACCGACAAGTCGCAGATGACCAGTGTGGAAGGATTGTTTGCGGCGGGAGATGTGTGCATCAAGCCGCTTCGTCAGGTGGTTACCGCAACCGGCGACGGTGCGCTTGCCGCGACGGAGATGGAAAAATATGTGTCAAAGATGCATGCGAAAACCGGTCTGATTCCGCAAAAACCGGTGAGAGAAAGTGCGGCTGCCGAGCATCGTCTGTCCGAGAAGAAACCTTCTTCGGCATCGGATAACAATGCACTGTTTACGGAGGAGATGCTGGCACAGTTGAATGCCGTATTTGCAAGGATGGAAACGCCGCTGAAGCTGGCACTGGCTTTGGACGACAGGGAGGTGAGCGGCGAACTGAAGAATTATATGACGGAGCTTGCCAAACTGACCGATAAACTCAGTGTGGAGATTCTGGAAGGAAATCATGCCGAAGCGCCGTTTGTTCGCATTATAAAAGACGGAAAAGAAAACCGCATCGCCTTCCACGGCGTTCCGGGCGGTCATGAGTTCACGTCATTTGTGCTCGGATTGTACAATATTTCCGGACCGGGACAGGCACTGGACGAGGAAATCAAGACAGAGATCTCAGCGATTGACCAAGAAACCAATATCCGACTGATCGTGTCTTTGACCTGTACCAATTGCCCGGATCTGGTGATTGCGGCACAGAGAATTGCATCTCTGAGCGATAAGGTCAATGTGGATGTTTATGATATCAATCATTTCGGGGAATTGAAGGACAAGTATCAGGTGATGAGTGTACCTTGCATGCTTGTGGACGATAAGAAGCCGTTCTTCGGAAAGAAGGACATCCGTCAATTGCTGGATATCATCAAGAGTTAAGGGAACACGGATCAAAGCGGTTTTTTGCCGGAGTTAAGGGAACACGGAGGAAAGCCGTTTTTTGCCGGATTTGCAAAGCGGTGAATTCCTTGCAAATCCGATTTTGATAAGGTAGGGGGGCAAAATACTGCCCCTCTTTTTCATTTCCAATCATAAAAGCAGGAATATAATGCTACAAATACATAAGATTG
>JBHAEV010000107.1:0-14204 GCA_041855735.1 Lachnospiraceae bacterium | reverse complement strand
ATAAAGTAATTTCCGTTCCGACTCCCTGTCGGCTTCTTATATTTATGCCGCATCCCTCAAATCTGTCGAGTCTTTTTCGTATATTTTTCAGACCGATTGCCGGCGACTTCTCACCATCATCGGCATGAACATTTTGGCTTTCCTTTAATGCCATTTCCGGGTCAAATCCGACTCCGTCATCCTCCACACACACATACCAGAAATCTTCATCTTCCGACAGCTCCACCTTCACGCTTCCCCCTTCCACTTTCGGCTTTATTCCATGTAAAATGGCATTTTCCACCAGCGGTTCAATCGTCAGATACGGGATTTTAAAATTGACATCCGGAATATTGAATTCCACTTTCAATCTGTTTCCCAGCTGCGCTTCATTAATTTGTGCATAGGCCTTGGTCGCACGAATTTCCTCCTTGAACGATACCAGTTCCTGCGTGTTTACGGACATATTCGCATTAAATCGTAAGAATCTGGCAAAATTCTCCACCATCTTCACCGCCATAGTCGGATTTACGATGATCAAACCTTGTAGTGTGTTTAAAGTATGGTAGAAAAAATGAGACCGGATCTGACTGAATAATTGCAGTGCTTCCTCTTTCTCCAATTTCTGCTGAAGATGACGAATGCGCAAATTTGCCGCTTCCCTCTCCATCCACTTCATTTTTTTCGATGCGTATGCAAAGTATATTCCAAGAATGCCGAAGACCGAGCTCAAAAAAACTCCCGTCCAAAAATTTCCTTCCAGATACCACGGCCTTATAGGAGACAGGGAAAAGCTCCATGTTGTATTGAAAAAATTGGCATGATATTCGATGTTCTCATCCAATAATTTTGCCGAATTGCTAAGAATCACCTGTCTGCTGTTATTATCCGGATTGATTCTCCAGACCTCGCAGGCATATCCCTGCTCTCTGATTCGTTCCATGGAAATATTTTTAAATATTTCGGGGAAGTTCAGAGTCACGCTTACCAGTCCCCAATACTCCCGCTCACCGATATCGTTCTCCAGATAAACCGGAAGTCTTCCGCAAATTCCGATGCCTCCCTCCACCAATTGAAACGGTCCTGCCAAAATCAAAGTTCCGGTTTCAATCGCATTTTGTGCTTCCAGATTTCCCTCACCGCTTTCATTCATATCCAAACCGTATACCGGCTCATTTCCCTCCATCGGAAAAACCCCCCGAACGATGCCGTTTGGAGCAAATAAAAAACTTCGGATTGCCTCGTCCGTCAAAAGCCTTGCGGAGATCGGTTCAAATCGACCAAATTCTCCGTCGGTTTCAATCAGATGCGCTTCCATCACCTGAAGTTTTCCCATCTGTACCTGTAGCGTTTCATACAATTCGGATTGCAGGCTGTAGTAAATCCTCTCCATTTCCAATCCCATTTCTTTTTTCCGCAGATTGACCGCAAGTCCGGTGAAAATCAGCCCGACACACATGCATACACAGCCGATTCCCAGGGAATACAGACGAATCGTCCTCATTTTTTTATGAAAAAAACCTTTGTGTTCATCCGGTTTTGTATCTACTTTTCCGTTTTCAAAATCCATCATCCACCTCCGCATCACATTTTCGTTTGAAAAGGCATAACCCGAAATTCTCTCTTTCCAAAAAAGCAGCCCGACACCATGTGCCGGGCAATCAAAGCGATGCTGTTTCATCCGCATCGTAAAATCTTCTTTGAATCATACATCGGAGCGGCAAAATATCGTCCGTTCTCTCATATTTTTGCCGAAATTCGAAGGATGCTTTCCGGCATTTCGCATGACCGATTATTGTCCGATCTCCTCGCTCAGCTCCTCAAGCTTTGTAATGATATCACCGATATATGCAATCGTGGAAAGCAAAGGCTCATCCGTGGTAATGTCCACGCCCGCCATCTTTGCAAGTTCCACAGCCGATTTGCTGCCGCCCGCCTTCAGAACATTCAGCCAGTCTTTTGCCGCCGCATCTCCCTCTTTCAGAATTCTCCGGCTGATTTGCGTCGCCACGGTCAGACCGGCGCTGTAGGTATACGGATACAATCCCATATAGTAATGCGGCTGACGCATCCATGTCAACTCTGCTCCCTCATCGAGGACTACCGCATCTCCCCAGAATTTTTCAAGCACCTCACGCTTTATTCTGCAAAAATCACCTGCCTGAAGACTTTCACCGCGATCTACCGCCGTGTAGACCTCCCGTTGGAATGCCGCCTCCAGCAGATGCGTGACGAAATTATGGAAATATGTGTTTGCAATCATCGAGGAAAGCACCCATCTTTGAAATCTCCTGTCCTCGCTTTGTTTCATCAGGTAACTGGACAAAAGCATCTCATTTGCCGTGGAAGGTGCCTCCACAAAATAAAGAGAGCATTCTTCTTCCAGAATGGAATTATGTTCCTGTGCCAGGTGGAAATGCCCCGCATGGCCGAGTTCATGCACCAAAGTAAACACTTCACTGAGCATGCCGTTCCATGACAGGAGAATAAAGGAATTTTTCCGATACGGACTGGCACAGAAACCGCCGGTCATTTTTCCGATGTTCTGTGCAAAATCCACCCATCTCTCCTCATAGGAACGCATCACCGTATTGACATAATCTTCGCCGAGCACAGAAAGTGCCCCTTTTACATACTCCTTGGATTCCTCAATACTGACCTTCGGGTCAAACTCCGGATCCAAAGATATTTTCAAATCCGAAAATCGGATTTCCTTCAGGCCGTGCACCTTTTGCAGCAGTTTTGCATATCTTCGCATATGCGGCGCCAGGCACTCCATGATCTTGTCGATTTGGCGATCGAATAATTCTCTCGGAATCCTCTGCGAAAACAGCAAATAATCGATCACCGAGTCAAAGCCCCGAAGTTTCGACAGAATCTTCTCCTTTTGAATCTGGGTCGAATAATAACCTGCCGTTGTGTTTCGGTACTCATTGAGCTTCCCGGAAAATTTCGCAAACGCCTCACGGCGAAGATTTGCATCCGGATGATGTTTGTAGGTATTTTCATAGAGCACATAGCTGAGCGGATAACTCTCACCATCGACCTCAAAATCCGCAAAATGCATGTCCGACAACTTGGTCACATCATATCCCCGATACGGCAGGTTCAAAACCGGAGAAAGGGTTTGCAAAAGTTCTTCACTCTCAAATCCCAGCCTGTGTTTCTTCTCTTCCAGCAGTCTGCCGATGTATGTTTTGTATGCGGATGTTTGCCGCCTTGCCTCATCCAGAACATTTTCCGGTAGTGCCAGAAGTTCATCCTCCACAAACTTGATCTTCGTTTGAATCTGCGCCAGAGCCATTTCGGACAGTGCCGCATTTCTCTGGCAGTCTTCATTGTTCAAATCCACACTCAGAGCAAGTTCGGCATAGTTTTCTATGTGATTGATCTTCACCTTCAGTCGGTCGTAATCCGCAATCAACTCCAATGCATCCTTTGCATTTTGAACTTTCCCGCGGTATCGGCTACTCAGTGCATCCGCGTCCTCCTTTGCCGCATCGATTGCCCGAAAAAAATCTTCCTCTGTCGCAAATAAATTTGTCAAATCCCATGTAAGACAAACATCCACTTCATCTCTTCTCTTTAATCTCTCCTGCATCATTCCTCCCGATATATTGATTTTTGTAATCAGTTTATCCGAAACCGCATACAAATGGCAAGAACTATTTTTATCTTTTCAATATCATGCAATATTATCCGTTGAATACTATGCATTATTCCCACTTTATGATAAATTTATTCTGTAATCGGAGTAAAAAGTGATACATCACTGATTTGTTTTTCGAGAACGGTCAGTGACACACATCAAAAGGAGGATTTATGAAAAAAAGCAATTCCTTATTACTTGCAACCTTACTTGCCGTCAGTTTGATTTCCGGTTCCTGCGGTTCTTCCGGAAACAACACGACCAAAGAAGAAACAACCAGCGGAGCCGTACAGAATCCGTCAAGTACCGACCAGTCTTCCAAAATCGGAACGGAAACCACCTACTGGAAAGCGGAGCTGGAAGAAACACTCGAATACATCCCTCGTACCGTCGAGCTTTTTCTCTTTGCGGACGGCACCTTTCATCTTCGGGATTTCCGGCAGTCGTACTACAGCTTCAACGGTACTTACTTTCATCTTCCCTCCGATGAAACCAAATGGAGATTGGACGATAAAAAACTGGAACTGGAGTTCCTGACGAATTCTCCGAGTAAACGGGTCATATACGATGCCGAGTATACCGGGGATGAGATTATTGCCGATGACTTTATCTCGGAGGAGGGCCGAAAACTGGTATTTAAGAAATCGGATTCCATCCCGAAACTTTCCGGCATGGAGGAGGACTCCGGAAAACTGGAGGGTGAATGGATTGAAGTCATTGACAATAAAAATTACTCCCATTATATGGTGGAAGATTTTTACACCCCTTCCGTTATGCAAATTACAAAAGAAGGCGACAATATGACCGCCACCTATACCTTTCAAAAAGAAACGTTTACCGGCAATGCACTCACGGACGAAAGCTTTGTCGATGCCACAGTCGTTCTGAAAGACGAACCATTGTTTGACGGTTCCCTGAATGAATTCTGGCATGCACAGCTTACCGATGCCACGGAAGCAACTCCGGAAAATACCCCGATCTCCAGAACTCTGACTCTTGTCAATGACGATATGCTGATTCTGGATCAGACCTGGACAATGCCGGAAGAAGATATGGTTCCATACGAAGAAACACAGGAAACATCATCCGAAACTTCCGGAGAAGATGTTGCGGTAACGGAAACTTCGGAATCTGCGGAAAGCACCGCCGAAACGACGCAGGAAGGTGAAGGGGGAGAGGGTGAAGACGGCAGCAACGGCGAGATGTTTGATTACGGATATGAGCCTTACGTTCCGGAACGAACCACCACTCAAATTTTCCTGCGGAAAGACTCCGAACTGTACAAGAACCGGGACGATCTGCGATATCGTAATGTCGTTACCGTTTCCACCGTTTCGGAGTTGGCGAATGCTCTCGCGGACAACACCAAAATCATCCTGAAAGAAGGCGTTTACAATGTATCCGAATTGCCGGCGGATGAAGAAACCGGCGAACTTTCCACCACCCTCAACCTTACCGGTAAAAGCAATCTTTGTCTGGAAGCCGAAAGCAAAAAGAAGGTGGAAATCGTCACCAACGACAGCTATTCGCCGGTGATTACGCTCGAATATTCGGACAGCATTGAGTTGCGAGGTCTGACCGTCGGTCACAATATCGAACCGGGTTATTGCAGCGGCAGTGTCATTTCCTCCAACGAATCCGGGACGATCCTCGTGGAAAACTGCTATCTGTACGGTTGCGGAACCTACGGACTTGAGGCGAGCAACACAAATGATGTGATTTTTAAACAGACGGAAATCTATGAATGTACCTACGGACTGTTTGCTCTCTACAACTGCAGCAATATTGCCGTGAAAGACAGCATTCTTCGTGACAGCAAGAATTTGATTATTTTTGACACATACAATACCTCCGATTTTCTGGTGGAAAACAGCAAAATCACAAACAATGCCGCCGATTTTGAATACAGCGATGAACAACTGTTTATTCGCAATGCTGAGGGTTCCGGTCATATTTTCCGAAAATGCGAATTCGTGAACAACCAATATAAAACCCTTTCCGAAGGAGATGTGAAGTTCGAGGATTGTACCTTCCAGGATAATGTGCAATAACATTCGATTTCACCGTTTTGGATTGTTCCGACCGCTTCATATGATGTGAAGCATTTTCGGTAAAACCGTTTTTGAAAGGAAGTGCCGGATCGGCACTTCCTTTCATTACTTTGATTATTTCGGATCTTTGATTGTCGCCGCAATAAAGTCATTGTATTTTTTCTTGCGCGCTTTGAATTCTTCGGTCTTTTGCAGCTCCATCAACGCGCCTTCCATTCTCTTGATATCATCCCCGTGGATGAATTTGCCCGGAAGCGTATCATGTGCATGCCCAAGCTGTTCCTCCGGGAATACAAATACCGGGCGATTGTTTTCAATCTTCATCTCACCCGCAATTCCGCACATGCAGCAAATGGCTTCGGTACTGGTCGGAGAAAGATAGAAGTTTCTGCAATGGCAATGCGGGCAAACGCCCTCTTCTCCCAGATACTTTGCGGCATGAAAATCCTTTGCCGCATTTGCGATATTTACTCCGATTTCATGCGCTCTCGCCATCTTCACGTCATCCATTACAAATTCCTTGGACCAGCTGAACCACTCATTGTCTATCACCTTCCACATCGGAGTCATCGCCTGCATGGCATGGTCGCACTGTACTCTGGTTCCCCAATCGGAACCTCCCACTGCGATATAAGAAATCACCATATCCTTCAGATACTTCGGCTCCGGAGCCTTTCCGCCGACCGCCTCGGCAATTTTGGTTCCGATGATATTGTTTCCTCTGTCCATTCTCGGACCGAAACGGTCGGTAATGGTCCGGAATAAACCGGTAGCGCCCTTTTCAAAAATCGGATCCGCCACCACAATTCCGTCCGCCTCCAGCATCTTGTCCAGGAGCCACTGGAAATCATCCTTAATCACACAAAGATTCCCCCTGCCGGACATCAATGCTTTCACGCAGGCGATGCATCCCGTGCAGTGCTTGATGTTCAGCGAAAATGCGTTCACAAACTCCACCTCTGCACCCGCTTCTTTTGCACCCATCAAAGCCGCCTTACAAACCGTATCATTCGTTCCGCCGATCGTTCCGAACGAAATTCCTAAAATTTTCATATTGATTCTCCTCATACTTTTCTTCGTCATGCCAATGCGACGGCATGGGCAATGACATGCTCATCCGTTTGCGACAAACTGATGAGTACCCTTTGAATCCCTGCCGACTTTGCCCTTTTCTTCGCTTCCCCGTACAGATTGACATACGGCAAGCCGGCATCGGTATTTAAAATCTCGATGTCCATCGGATCAAACCCTTCCGGAAACGTATCGAGTGCCTTGAAAACCGCCTCTTTTGCGGAAAATCGGGAAATCAGAAAGGACTTGTAATCCGCTCGTTTTCTTGCTTCTTCTCTTTCCTTTTTCGTGAAAACCGTTCTGACAAATGCATCATCCGGATGAAGATAATCCTCAAAGATATCCGATTTTTGGGTGATATCCGTCCCTACACCGATAATCATCGTCTCCTCATCGATACACATAATCTCCCGCCACATACTTCGGAGGAATCACCGGAACCTGCAAAAAGGACTCAAACCGGCCTCCGGTATGAATGATATGTCTTCCCCGATTGTCCGTGTCCCAGGAAAGCGGCTCGAACCATCCTTCACGAATGTATCTGCCGGCAATCTGGATTCGGAGCTTCTGTCCTTTGTGCCAGATTCGGCAGGAAGGCACAATCGCAATATCCACCGGAACAATTTCGCCCTCGGCAAGTTTTTGAACACTTTTTCCGCTGAGCACCGGATTGAACTTGGTGGAAAGTTTCGGATCCAGCTCTCTTGCGGAAACCCTCATCTTTCCCCATGCGCCCGGATGCGGTTCGTTCAATGTTGTCCATGGCAGGAAATTGCCCTTTTCGTCCGCTTTTTGGATATTGATGAACAGATCCATATCATCATGCCCGTCCGCCTCCACAAAAAGTCGCAGAAACATATATCCGCTGAGCTCCACATCCTCATGGAAAACCATGTCGAATTCCAGTTCTCCGGTATCGGCATCATAGGAAGCCGACGACTCCGCGCTGACCGGTTCCTCCTGCATGGTCAGTTTCGATGCGTCCAGATACAATCTCCTGTACTCCGTTCTCTTCAGCGGGAACGCATCCTCGGCTCTTCGGATCTGATAATCGCAGTCATAGGCGTCCATGACGTCCATCCTTACTTTCGGCATCATCTCCCAGCCATTGTGGATGTCCTTTAAATAGCGATCGTAAAACATCTTCAAATCCTGTAAATTCTCCGGCATATAGGTATCCGGCCATTCAAAATCCCTGTGCATGCGCAGCCATTTTCTTCTGGATTTGCATTTTCTGTAAGCCTTGACCGATCCGGTCAAATGGAAATGACTGTATCCCGCCGTTTGATAAACCGGAATTTTTACTTTTTCAAACTCCGGAATCTTGTCCTCCCAGTAGGCGTTCATCAACGGATACCTTCTTGCCATGGCAACCTGATCGTCCACTCCGCCTTTCCCGGTAACCTGCGCCGCAATGAATTCATTGAAGCTCAGAGCCGGAATACCGCCTTCAAACAGGGATTCCCGGTATATGTCGGTCGTGCTTTCCCAAGGCGCGATGCATGCCAGATGCGGCGGCTGCTCCGCGGCAATTCCCCATTGATGCATTGCTACGCCGGAATTTCCCGACATTCCGACTTTTCCGTTGCACCAGTCTCTCCCGGCAATCCATTCCACAAAATCATATCCGTCTTCCCTGTCCTGACGTGTGAACATATGCACATTTCCCTCGGAATGCCCCGCTCCCCTGACATCCACATTGGCAACCGCATACCCCTGATGGCACCAGAATGCCGGATCCGGAGATTCAAACTTCGCCATCTTGGAAACCGTGTGCGGAGGCACGCCCATAATCTGCCACTCCGACATCCCGTCACCCGGCCGCTTTCCGAACCAGCTCCACGATACGATGACCGGAATCTTTTCATTGGTATTTGCAGGTCTGAAAATATCGCAGTAAATCTTGCAGCCGTCCCGCATCACCACTTCCACATCCTGTTCGCAGAGAATGCCCGGAGCCGCCTCATAGGTCCTTTGGTTAAACGGAGGGCAAAATCCCTGTCCCATCCTCGCCATCGGATCCTCGCTTGCCGAAAGATCCACACCGTCCTGATTTTCCACCGGTACCCTCGCCTTGCGGTATATCGTTGTAATTTCCTCTCCTTTGAAAATCTCTTTTAACTCAAAAAATTCACCCTGACTCATCGCTCCTCCTCGTAATCGGCTCTTTTATTCACCTTCCACCAACTCCAAAACATAGTCAATCGCTTCCCCGATGGTCGCTTTCCTCTTAAATTCCATGTACGGCACTTCCACATCGAATTCATCCTCCAAATAGGTGGTAATCTGGGAATAATGCACGGACTTGGCTTTCAAATCATCCGCAAACTTTAAATTTTCGGTCAATTCCTCCGCCTTTTTTCCGAACAGCGGCGCCGCTCTCTCCACGAGTTTCTCTTTGATTTTCTCTCTTGTATCCATTGTCTTTCCTTTCCGCAGTCTTTGTGCTGACGCTCAACATGATTGATTTCCTTTATTATATACTATATAATCATCATGAACTATGTACCGAAGAACGAATGAAAGCGGAATACACAGACCGTCCTTGTGTTCCGGCACAAGGTCTTATCGGGGGATCTATGAAAATACATCAATTATTCGAGGAACTGTCTGTTTTTGCGCCGAATTGGCTGCATATGAGCAATCCGGATGCCGACGTGTTTTCGATTCAATACTATGAACCGGATCTCGTCATATCAAAGAACCATCTTTATATCATAAAAAAATATTCCGACATTGCATCGGAAAACGGAAACTATCTGTACCTCCACAATGCGGACTTTCCGATACCGGGCGATGCCGCTTTTTTGTCGCATCATAACGAAAGCCCCCAAGGCAATGCGAGCGGTCCGCTGCAAAGCGATGCGGATCTTCGTCCGCAAACCCCCGCGAACATCAAACCAATGTACAATCTCATCGGCATACATTGCAAAGAAACATCCGAAACGGCTGCCATCCTTTCCGCCATTTCGGATATCCTCCTTCGTTACAACAAATTATCCGGATCGCTGAATCAGCTTCTGGAAATCCAGTATGAAAATCTCGGCTTGCAAGCTCTGGTGGATTGCGCCTATTCCGTACTGCAAAACCCTATTCTGATCGTGGATTCCGATTATAAAATCCTCGCCGCATCTGCCGCTCCCATCGAAAAAAGGCCGGATTTGCAGGAGCAAATCAGCTTCGGATATGTGTTCGAGGAAAATATCAAAGCCATCAAAAGCCGCAATTTGTATGAAAAAGCAAGAAAAAACCGCTACCCGACCTATGACAGACGCCCGGACAAGCCGGAGGAAGGCTGGATTACCTGCATGGTGTATATTCACGATATCGAAGTCGCCCATATCGCCGTTTCCGACCTCAATCGACCGTTTTTTGTTTCCGATTTTGCATTTGTGGATTCTCTATCCAAAGTCATTTCGGTGGAGCTTCAAAAAAACAATTTCTATAAAGGCAGCGAATCCATGCGGCACAGCTTTTTTCTTTCGGATTTAATTGAAAACAGCACCCCCGACATTCACACCATCGCAAGGCGCGCCAAAAGCCTGAACTGGAAGTTTGAGAACGGTATGCGAATCATGACCATTTTCATTGACCATGATGATCATTTCGACAAAAAAGCAGCGCTCATCTCATCCCAGCTCAAACATATGCTGCCGGGAAGCCGATGGGCGCTTTACAAACAATCCATTGTTTTTTTATTGAATCTGGACAGCAGCGGTGTCGATGCATTTCGAAGCCATTCGGAATTGTATGATTTTTTGCGTGTCAACTCCATCTGTGCCGCACTGAGTCGAAGTTTTCACTCTCTGACCGAAGTCCGCAAAAAATACGAGGAATGCCTGCATGCCTATCAGGTCGGACATCGCACCGATCCGCAAAATGCATTGTACCTGTACACGGATTACATCTGCCATTACATCGGAAAAGTCCTCGAAAAAAGTCAAAGCCTGGATGATTTTCTGCATCCGGCCATCTCGAATATCAGGGATTACGATCGCAGGCACAATACCGCACTGTTGAATACCTTAAAGGAATTTTTGATGCATCCGGACGAACCCGGTCTTGCCTCTCAAAAGCTCTTCATCCACAAGAACACCTATTTTTACCGCCTGAACAGAATCAAAGAGCTGTTCTCACTGAACTTGGCAAGCGGCGAAGAGCGACTGCTTCTACATCTGAGTTTAAAGTTTCTGGATTTGAATCGGGAATAAATGCCTTGGCTGCGCATTCCGCGTATTACCCCTTTTTTGCATTTACTCCCGTTTTAAATCAATGGTTTCCGGATGCCCCGCGGCAGTGTTGCTCTCCCTTTTGCCGCCATACTGCTCTTTCTTGTCGGAACTGATGAGGAGAGCAATGTTATGCTTGTATATTTGAGATCGTCTCCCAGCTCAGTGGCGATCTTTTCAGCTTCCCAAACTGATTCCTGTGCCCTGTTACAGTTGATTAAATCAGAAAACTCCTGCTGAGAGATACCATATATGTCAAGTATTTTCCGAATCCTATTTCCACTCCTTCCACACTTCCGGCTGATACCCGAGCGTAGACTGCTTCCCGTTTCGAACAATCGGCGTTTTGATGATATGCGGATTCTCCAGAATCTTCTCCGTCTTGTCTTCGGCAGCCGTGTATTTCAGCAAAGCCAGGGTATCCTCATCCCTGGACTTTGAATCAATCATGTTTTCAATCCCTCCGTTTGCCTGTGCCACGGAATGGAATTCGCCTTTGCTCATCCCTTTTTCCTTCATATCGATGAATTGATATTTGATTCCGCGCTCTTTAAAATATCTCTCCGCCTTTTTCGTATCATTGCACTTTTTGGTGCCGAATATCTGTATGTTCAAATCTTCCCTCTCCTCCATGCAAATCGTGTTCTCACAAGAGTCTATCTACATCGCCACATAAACCTGACAGGAACGCAGCGTTTCCAATGCCGCACGGTGCCTGTCCGGATTTACCCCGGCACAACAGGACGCATCCACCGAAATCGGAACCTCCGGTAAAAATGCTTTCAGCAACATCGCATTCGAAGCAACGCAAATATCGGTGCAAAGTCCGACCAGTTCGATTTCAATCCCTTCCGCACCCGTATTCGCTTCTCTTTCTTCCCTCGCAATCTCTTCCATCGCCTTTGCCAGCTTCACCGATCCGAATGTCGGCTTGTTAAAAATCCTTGCCTCTTTTTCATCCAATGCTTTTGCAATATCACCCTGTATCTCCCATCCCCTTGTGCCTTCGATGCAATGTTGAACCGGCAGATTCCGGCCTTCCTGCGACTGTAAATACGATTTCGGATGGGTATCCCTGGTTGCAAACACATTTCCGGGCTCGTAGTCTTGAATCTTTCGAATCACATTTTCGACGATTTCCTGCGCCTCTTTTGTCCCCAGACTGCCGTCAATAAAATCATTTTGCATATCCACAACAATCAGTAGCTTTCTCATTTCATCCCTTTCCCGCTTTCCGCGAAACCGCAAAACTCTCATCGCCATCCTGTAACGGATATCCTACATCGGACTCGCCGGATCCACCGGCTTTACGCAGCGCAGCACAATCTCATCCATCTCCAATCCGTCCGAACTGAAATAGAATTTGATATAATGATTGTTTCCGAAAATCATTCCGAAATCCAGGGTTCGCTTCACCGTCCTTCCTTCGGTTCCCTGTATGCTGACCGTGGTTTTCAAGACATTGTCGAAGTATATGGAAAAACTGAGCTGTGCCACAGGATTGGCATTTGCGCGCATGCTCAAATCCATCTCGTAGCTTCCCCACTCTCTGTTGCTGATTGCGCAGACCACATGATTTCCGCGACGAATTTCCCAGTTCCCGGTATCGATGACCACTTCTCCGCTTTCCGGATCGAATCGACAGTATTGAATTTCGCGGATGTCCACATCGTCCTCTTCCGGTTTATTGGCTTCCCGCTCTTCCTCGGAAATCCGGTCCATTTCATACTCCATGGCTACGGACTTCAGCAAAAACGCAAGCACATTTTTTGCGCATCTTTGCAGCTCGCCCCTTGTCAATTCTCCGCTTTCCAGTGCTTCGAACAAATCGTCCTGCCCCTCCTCGGTCGCATCCGCGGTAACCATGAAGAGATCATTCTGTGCCGCCACCATCGGCGCTCTGGTGCTGACCTTTCCCTCTTCTCCCTCACGATTCGCCGCCGCCCACCAGTCGGTCATCACGATTCCGTCAAATCCCCATTCCCGACGCAGGATCACGGTGTTCAAATCATAACTTCCCGCGGTCCAGATGCCGTTGATCGGCCCGTAGGTCGTCATCACCGAACGGCAGTCGCCGAGTTTTACGGCATATTCAAATCCCTTGAGATAGATCTCCCGAAGCGCTCTCTCGGAAACCACGCCGTCCGCCTCCCTGCGCTTAAACTCCTGATTGTTTCCGCAAAAATGTTTGACCGTGCCGGTTGCACCCGACTTGTTCAATCCGCGAAGCTGTGCCGCCGCAATCAAACCTGTAAGCAGGGGATCCTCCGAAATGTATTCAAAGTTTCGCCCGTTCAGAGGATTGCGGTGGATGTTCATGCCGGGCCCGAGCAATGTATCGATGCGGTTTTTTCGAAGTTCCAGACCGGTCTGCGTAAATAATTCTTCCTGCAGCCGGATGTCAAAGGTGCATCCGAGAAGCGTTCCGTTCGGCAGAGAAAATGCCCTGGTTCCGCAGTCCATGCGAATGCCGGACGGTCCGTCCGCACAACAGCCCAGCGGAATGCCGAAGTTTCGAAGCTCATCGGTCACTCCTCCGAATGCCGAAGCCGTTCCCGGAGTCACTTTCGGACTGCACATGCCTTCGCCGCGAAAAATATGGATCAGATTTGCATCGCTCAGTTGAGCGACAAACGCATCCATCTCCACCTTCTTTTCATATACATCTCTTAAACGATATCCTTTGTTTCCGGTGTACAAAATCTCCTGCGGCAGACGTTCTTTTCTTCGCCGGTGTACATCCACGCTGCGAAGAGGCGTGTCCTCATAGCCCGGGGTCAGCATTCCGTCCTTTTGTACCGGAACCATTCTTTGAAATTTTGTAACCGGGGCACAGGCTTCTTCCAATTCGGAAAGCACACAAAATTCCTGTTGGAATTCACCCGCAAATTTTGCATTTCGAACATCCCCGCCCACATACATTCTATACTTTCCGTCCTCCAGTACATAGCCGTTTTTCTGCCCGCTCTTACCGCTGTCATCATAGGAGGCGAAACGATACTTCGGTATGTCCATAACCAGTTCCTGCGATTCTCCCGGAGCGAGAAGTCCCGTCTTATCAAAATCGACCAGAACTCTCGACGCTTTGCCGAGTTTTCCCTGCGGTGCTTCCGCAAAAACGGTAATCACTTCTCTTGCAGAGGCATTTCCGGTATTGCTTACCTTGACTTTGACACGCGCAATCTCATCCCCTGCCTCCACTTCGGCCTGCGTCTGAAAATCGGT
>JBHAEV010000106.1:0-14037 GCA_041855735.1 Lachnospiraceae bacterium | reverse complement strand
GCTCTCCATTATTCCGGTTTCCGCCGGGATTGTGATTTATTACATCATACTGTATATCAATTTAAATACGGGTGTGCTGTCCGGTGAAACGGGAGTCGATGCGGTGACGAAATACACGTCGATTATCCATGCGTCCTTATCGAATGAGATGATGCTGGTGTTTATCATGGCATTTGCCGTCACGCTGATTGCGGTTAATATTATTCGTCGGCTTTCCATTCTGTACGCATGGTATATTGCGATCGGAGTCGGAGTTTTGGCATTGTTTATTTCGATGTTTGTCGGGGAGTATATTTTTCATGTGTCCGTTCCGGTTCCCGGTCTTGTAATCGGCGTTTTGATCAGCGGAGTGATGGCGGCAATCTATACTTTTTTTGCGTTTTCCGTGGATTACACGAGAATTGAGACGACCGTTTTTGAAGATGACGACTATGTATACTATGTGAAGGCGGTTCCGAAAGTCAGCGTTTCCGCGCCCGAGCTTTCGGTGAAGGTTTTCGGTGCGGATGCGGTGAAATCATCTTCGACATACAGGAATGCAAAAGAAAAAGGAAGTAAAGAAGAGAGTAAGAATTAAACGAAGAAAGGATGCAAAGGATTTTGATGACAATTTCATTTTTATCATTTCCCAGAATTGATATCATCAATATGATTGAAATTGCGATTATTGCATTCATTGTGTATGAGATTCTACTCTGGATAAAGAATACCAGGGCATGGGTTTTGCTGCGGGGAATCATCAGTATTTTGGGATTTACCATTATTGCGGTTGTATTTCAGTTTAACACGATTATCTGGCTGATGACAAAGATTGCAAATATTGCATTTGTTGCATTTATCATCATTTTTCAGCCGGAACTGAGAAAGGCATTGGAACAACTCGGACAGGGAAATATTCTGAGCGCGATCATGCCGACGCAGGAGAAATCGTCTTCCAAGCTGGATCAGAAGACAATCGACGAAATCATAAAGGCAAGCATGATTCTTAGCAATACCAAAACCGGAGGATTGATCGTAATCGAACGTTTGGAGTCCCTGGCGGAATATATCAAAACCGGCATCGAGGTGGATGCGGTGGTGAGCAGTCAGCTTTTGATCAATATCTTTGAACACAATACGCCATTGCATGACGGAGCCGTTATTTTGCACGGGAACCGGGTGGTTGCCGCAACATGTTATCTGCCGCTGTCGGATAACATGCACATCAGCAAGGAACTGGGAACAAGGCACCGCGCGGCAATCGGAGTTAGTGAAGTTACGGATTCGCTAACCATTGTGATATCTGAAGAAACCGGAAATATTTCCGTGGCGAGCAGAGGGGCGCTCAGAAAAATCAATAACCGTAAGGAATTGGAAGTGATATTGGCGGCATTGTCGGATGATGCGGGGCAAACCGGCTGGTTTTCGCTTTGGAAAGGAAGGAACAGGGATGAAAGAGAAGTTGATGAATAATCTGACTCTGAAACTTTTGTCCATCGGTCTTGCATTTCTGATTTGGCTGGGGGTGCTGTATGTTGCCAATCCGATTGAAACCCTGCGGGTGCGGGTCAATGTTGAGGTGCTCAATGAAGATGTACTCACAAAGCAGGCAAAAACATACGACATCGGCGATCTGTCCTCCGCCTATGTGGAAGTAAATGTCAGAAAGCTGGACAGAGAGTTGATAACGGCGGACAGTTTTCGGGCGACCATTGATTTGAGCAAGATCTATGATGTGACCAGTGCGGTTCCGATTACCGTCGATGTGGTGAAAAACCAGAGTCTGATGGAGGGAGAGCCGGTGGCAATTCCGAAATCGGTCATGGTTAAAGTGGAAGGAGTTGTGGAAAAGCAATTCGATCTGGAAGCGAATATTATCAATGAACCGGCTTCGGGGTATACCGTCGGAGAAATATCCATTGAACCGAAAACGGTGCTGTTAAAGGGAGCCGAATCCATCATCGGGCAAATTTCTTCCGTAGGGATTGAGGTGGATGTCAGCGAGGCGGTTTCGGATTTGAACGGTGAGGCGGAGATCATCTGCTATGATGCCAATCACAATCCTTTGAAGATGGATCTCGGCGACATCACTTCGAATCCGGAGAATATCGCCTATAATATCAAAGTGCTGACGGGCAAGAGCTTGCCGCTGGAGTATGAAGTGAGCGGGGAACCAGCAAAGGGTTACAAATTCGTCGGAGCGGAATCCATGACAAAATCCATTGCCATCTCGGGATCGAGTGAAGCGATCGAAAGCATTTCGGGAATTCTGATCCCGAAGGAAGTGTTGAATGTGAACGGACTGACGGCGAACAAAACCGTGACGGTGGATATCGATCCGTATTTGCCGGAAGGTGTTGTGGTGGAAGGCTCGAATTATATTGATGTCGTACTTAAGATTGAGGCGAAAAGCACGCAAAGTATCACGCTGAATCCGGGAAATATTACGTTTATCGGCAGAAATTCAAAGTTTTCCTATGAAATCATTCCGAGCAGTATAGTGGTAAATGTTTCCGGTTTGAATTCGGATGTGAGTACCGTCAATGCAAACAGTCTCGGAGCGAGAATTTATGTCGGAGATCTTTCGGAAGGGAGTCACCCGGGAAGCATCACATTTAACAATCCGGACAATATCGAAATCGATTCACACAGTCCTTTTGTAATCAATGTAAGGAGTACGCAGGAAAGCACAAGTTTGGAAAGCTCATCACAAACCACTGCCGCCGAATCAACGGATGTTATCGAAACTTCCCGAACATCGGAATCGAAAACCGAAAGCGATTCCGCTTCGGATTACATCGGACAGGAAAGCACAGGGCAGGAAAGTTCAAAGCAGGAAACTTCCACCACTGCTCCGAATGATCCGGATTTTTGGGGGAATTGATTCGGTGATCATGAAATCCGGACCCGTAAAAAAGCGGACAAAAGTGAGAGGCAAGTGAGGTTCGAACGGAAATACAAGCATCAAAAGGAGTTGTTATGAAAAGCAAGCAAGTCAATATAAAGAATCCCATCGGATTGCATCTTAAGCCTGCCAATCTTCTGGCAACAAAGGCGGGGAAGTATGTTTCGCAGATTTATATTATAAAAGGGAATAAAAAAGCCAATGCAAAGAGTGTGCTGGGGATACTCGGTATGGGGGTCTACCGGGGGGATTGCGTGATGTTGGAATGTACGGGAGAAGATGAGGAGCATGCGGTAGAAGAAATCAGCCGATACATCGAAGAGGAGATTACGGATTAAAAACTTCGCTCGCATTTCGTGCAAAAGCGAGGCGAAAGTCCGGAGGTTAATACATGTTGAATTTGGTTTTGTACACCGTTTTTTATGCACTGGCGTTTCTGCTGTCCGTACTCAAAATCCCGTTTTTATCCGGAATCCTGCTCATGGGAATGGCGGTATATCTATACGTTTTTGATTATCTTCGAATCCGGAGTCTGTTTCATCTGAGAGGTTTGTTTTGTTTGAGTTTTGTGGGAGGGCAGGGTTTGAGTTTGCTGCAGCTCTCACATTTGCAGACGGACTGGAACGGTGTGACCTGGATCTGCTTCTATCTGGCGGTTTTTGCCTTTTACGGGGTCTATGAGTTTTTGAGTCATCGTTTCGGAAGGATTGATAGAAAAAGCAGGAGAAGGAACGGAATGAACCAAAATGCAGGCCGGCTGTTGTTTTGCATTACCTTACTGAGTCTGCTCTCTCTTTCGGCATTTGTGTTTGAGGCTTTGGTGCTCGGATTTATCCCTCTGTTCGTCCGAGGGGTTCCGCATGCGTATTCGGCATTTCATATTACGGGGGTACATTATTTTACGGTATCCTGTGTGCTGGTTCCGGCGCTTTGTCTCACATACATTCATCAGAATGAACCGAAAAAGGGCGAGTTGTGGTTCGTGCTGATACTGGCATTGATTTCGGTACTCATCCCCGTTTTGTGCGTGTCCAGGTTCCAGCTGCTGTTTGCCGTATTGCTTGCCGTCATTACCTTCGTTTTATTGAACGACAATCGGAATTCGAAGGTGTTGTTGTATTCGATACCGGTCATTTTGCCGGTGTACCTGATTTTGACGGTGGCAAGAAGTCATGACAGTACCTATCTGAATTCCATTTTTGAGATGAAATACGGGATTCCGGTTTTCATTGCGCAGCCCTATATTTACATCGCAAATAATTATGACAATTTTAATCGAATGGTACTGGAGCTGCCAAGGTTTACATTCGGGCAGAAAATGCTGTTTCCGGTGTTTGCGCTCAGCGGTTTGAAGTTTGCATTTCCGGGCCTTGTGGATTTGCCGATTTATGTGACAAAAAAGGAATTGACCACATTGACTTTGTTTTATGATGCCTATTATGATTTCGGTGTTTTGGGTGTTGCTCTTTTTTCGGCATTCCTGGGTTTTTTGTCCTACATCATTGAAGACCGGATCAGAGAGTCGAAAAACCGGATTTCACTGGTATTCTATGCGCAGCTTTGCATCTATTTTGCCCTTAGTTTTTTTACAACCTGGTTCACCAATCCGACAACATGGTTTTATTTTGTGGTTACGATGATCATTTATTGGTTTTGTCGGAACGATAATACATATAAAAAGAATGATTCTTTTAGAAAGAGGTCAATATGATATCGAGTAAAATGCTGCCGCTTTTGAGCAATAATTCCGCGATTCGTCAAATGTTCGAAGAGGGAAGAAGATTAAAGAAGGAATTCGGCGAGGAAAATGTGTTTGATTTCAGTTTGGGAAATCCGGCGGTTGCGGCACCGTTTGAGGTGGATCGTGCGATTATGGAATGCATTACGACGGAAGACCCGGCCATATTGCATGCCTATATGCCGAATCAGGGCTATGTGTATGTCAGGGAGGCGATTATCGGTCACTTGAATGCATTGCATCACACGAATTATCATGCGGATCAATTGGTTATGACCTCGGGGGCTGCCACCGGACTGAATATCGTACTGAAGTCCCTTCTGGATGATATGGATGAGGTCATCGTGTTTACACCGTATTTTGTCGAATATCAAAACTATGTCAACAATTACGGCGGGAAGCTGGTCGCAGTCGATACGGACGACAATTTCATGCCAGATTTGCAGGATTTTGCGGCAAAGATTACGGCAAAGACCAAGGCGGTTTTGATCAATTCTCCGAATAATCCGACCGGAGTGATCTACGGTGAAAAAGTGTTGAGCGGATTGGAAGAAGTCATTCGAGAAAAAGAAAAAGAATTCGGAACCTGCATTGCGACAATATCCGATGAGCCGTACCGGGATTTGGCATATGACAATATTGAGGTGCCGTGGGTACCGGATTGGATTCATAATACCATTGTGGTATATTCCTATTCCAAATCACTGTCCCTGGCGGGAGAAAGAATCGGCTGGGTACTGATTCCGGGTGATTTTACGGAGGCGGAACGGTTCACGCAGGCGGTTGTGATCGCCAATCGTGTCATCGGATGCGTGAATGCGCCGGCATTGTTCCAAAGGACCATTGCCAAAACGATCGGCGTCAAAACCGAAGTGGAATTTTATGACTACAATCGAAAATACATCTACGATTTGCTGACAAAACTGGGATTTGAGATGCCGTATCCGCAGGGTGCGTTTTATCTCTTTATCAAGACCGGTATGGATGATGTGGAGTTTTGCCGAATCGCCAAGAAACATCACATTCTTCTGGTTCCGGGTTCGGCATTCGGAAAAAGCGGATATGCACGTCTGTCCTACAGTGTGGGGCATGAAGTGATCGAGCGATGTGACCTTGCCTTTGAGGGATTGGCAAAAGAACTGGGCAAAAGCGGGAGCCAAAATGCTTAAACTGTTTTCGGCTCTGTTTAACATCCTGCTTTACATTCTGGCAGGCATATTAATAGTTTTTCTGCTTCCGAGGACGATCATGTTCTTTATGCCGTTTCTCATCGCATGGATGATTGCAATCATAGCCAATCCCCTCGTCACATGGTTGGAGAAGCGAATCAGCCTCCGAAGAAAGCATGGATCGGCGATCATCGTAATCGGCGTACTGATCGTTCTGACGACATTGATGTACATCGCCATTTCCAGATTGATTATACTGGGGAGATTTGCGGTAAATCAGATGCCGATGATCATTGGAAGCATTTCTTCCTCGATTTCCCTGTTCCTGAATAAACTCAGGGGATTGTCGGATCTGCTGCCAAACAGCTATCGGGACAATGCCGTGTTGATGCTCGGCAAGCTGAGCGAAACACTGAATTCCGCACTGTCCGGCATTGCGATACCGACATTCGGTTTTGCCGGAGAAATCGTAAAATCGTTGCCGAGCATGCTGGTATACTTTGTGATTACATGGGTGAGTGCCTATTTGTTCATTGCAAAAAGGGAGGCGATCTATCTTTTTGTTGACAGGCATACTCCAGATTACCTGAAAAAATACCGGGATCGTTTCAGCAAGGATTTGAAACATACATTAGTCGGATACTTTATCGCGCAAATGAAGATTTCCCTGATCGTAATGGCGGTGATGGCGGTCGGATTCTGGATACTGGGCGTAAAATATGCGATTTGGATTGCCGTTGCCATCGGGATTTTTGATTATCTGCCGGTGCTGGGCGCAGGAGCGATACTGATTCCATGGACAATTCTGGATTTTCTGAACGGGGAGGTTGTCGGGGGCATCGGTATGTTGCTGATCTATCTGGCAACCCAGCTGCTTCGTCAGATGCTGCAGCCGAAGCTTGTGGGGGATTCCATCGGTATGCCGTCCATGCTTACCTTAATCTGTCTGTTTTTGGGATTTCGGGTGGCAGGATTCGGAGGAATGATTATCGCGATACCGATCGGAATGCTGGTGATGAAATTGTATGAGTACGGAATCTTTGACAGTCTGTTTGCATCCGTAAATACCATCATTCGCATTGCATCGGAGTTTCGGGAAAAAGGCCTGCATTAAATGCCGGCCGGATCATGAATAATTATCGGAACGCACTTCCGGTAATTATTTTTTTGAAATGGAGAGAGGATGAAAGAAGAATGGATACGTTCCGCCCTGATTCTCGGGGAGGACAATATGGAAAAGCTTGCAAAGAAGAAAGTTGCCGTCTTCGGCATCGGAGGAGTCGGCGGCTATGCGGTGGAGGCGCTTTGTCGGACGGGAATCGGCAAATTTGTGATTGTGGATGATGATGTTGTGAGCACCAGCAATTTGAATCGCCAAATTATTGCATTGCACTCCAATCTCGGCAGGGCGAAAGTGGAAGTGATGAAAGAAAGGATGTTGGATATCAATCCGGACTGTGAAGTGGAAGCGATTCGAGATGTATACATGCCCTATAATAAAGAGAACTTCGATTTTGATTCCTTCGACTATGTTGTGGATGCCATCGACACCGTGACCGGAAAGATATCTCTGGCGGAGGAATGCTTCAAGCGGCGAATACCGGTCATATCCTCCATGGGAGCCGGAAACAAACTGGATCCGACACAGTTTGAGGTCACCACCATTGATCGAACGAAAATATGCCCGCTGGCGAGGGTGATGAGGACGGAGCTTCGAAAAAGAGGGATTGAGAAATTAAAGGTGGTTTATTCCGGGGAGAAGCCGATAACGCCGATCGGCCCGGAGGAAATCCATTTGGATGCCGCAAACAGTGAATTCGTACCGAATCATTCGAAGAGGCAGACGCCGGGATCGGTGGCATTTGTTCCGTCGGTCGCCGGTTTGATCATTGCCGCCGAAGTGATCAAAGATTTGAGCAAAATCAAAGATTAGAGAGAAATCGAAGATTTGTGAAAGAACTCAAAGATTTGCGAAAAGATATTGACATTTAAAATTAAATTGTTTAAAATTGAAATAACAACAATCATTTCGTTAGCGATTAAGCGACAGTTCGATGCACAACCGGCGTGTGGACGCTTCCGTACATAGGAGCGATCCCGATGCGGTCCGGAGCGGATTCGTCGGCTGACGAAGGATAAATTACAGAAAAGAGAGGATAAAATGATGGCTGGATTAAATATTACATTGGAAAATTTTGAGAGTGAAGTTTTAAAGTCGGATGTGCCGGTTTTGGTGGATATTTGGGCAAGCTGGTGCGGACCTTGCAAGATGCTCTTACCGATCATCGATGAGATTGCGGCGGAGGCAAAGGGTTTTAAGGTCGGAAAAATCAATGCGGATGAGCAGCCGGAACTGGTCAATCAATTCAAGGTGCGCACGATCCCGACGCTTTTGGTATTCAAAAACGGTGAGGTGACCAATAAAAGTGTGGGAGTCATTCCGAAGGAAGAGATTTTGAGTTTGATTGAGGGATAATATGGCAGAGATTAGAGAAACGGATATTTTGATCATCGGTGCGGGTACAGCCGGTTTATCCGCCGCGATTTACGCGCTCAGAGCCGGAAAGTCCGTGATTGTACTGGAAGCATTGACCTACGGCGGACAGATTATCAATACACCGGAGATCGAGAACTATCCGGGAATAAAGCACATTTCCGGATATCAGTTTGCAACCGATTTGTATGAACAGGCGAAAAATCTCGGAGCGGAAGTGATCACCGCCAAGGCGAACGGGATTACGGTTCGCCGGACGGATGGGGCGGAAGTAAAAATCGTTCACACCGCAAAGACCGATTTTCATGCAAAGGCGGTGATTTTGGCAACCGGTGCAAAGAATCGTCCGCTGGGTGTGGAAAAAGAAGCGGAGTGGGTCGGAGCCGGAATTTCCTACTGTGCAACCTGTGACGGCGCGTTTTACAGAGGAAGAGAAGTTGCCGTGGCGGGCGGAGGCAATACGGCACTGGAAGATGCCATATTTTTGACCAATTACTGCAAGAAGGTGTATATCATTCACCGCAGAGATGAATTCCGTGGGGAAGACAGATTGGAGAAGAATCTGCGCAGTAAGGAGAATGTGGAATTTGTACTGAATTCCAGCATTACGAGGCTGATCGGAGAGGACGGACTGGATGCGGTGGAAGTGGAAAACAAGTTCACCAAGGAGAAACGCATCATCGAGGTCGCCGGTTTGTTTGTGGCGATCGGTCAGGTTCCGGAAAACAAGGATTTTGAAAACCTGGTGAAGCTGGACGGTGCGGGTTATATCGAAGCGGGAGAGGACTGCAAGACGAATTATGAAGGGATTTTCACCGCGGGTGACTGCCGGACCAAAAAGGTACGCCAGCTGGCTACGGCAGCGGCGGACGGCGCCGTTGCGGCGCTTGCGGCATGCGACTATCTCGGGTGACGGCAAAGACTTGCGATGCGACTGTCTCGGGTGATGACGAAGATTTGCGATACAACTGCCACGGATAGTGGCGATGACTTGACATCCGCCGTCACCGGTTTTCACATGCGGCACGATACGGCGGCGGTATTGTCAAATTAGATTTAATAAGATATAATAGGATTTAATCAATTCATATGAAATTTACCAAAATGCATCGGCTGCCGGCGAAATCGCCGGCATAGCTTTCAGATAAGGAGAAAAGATGAGCATTTACAATTTTAAGGTATTGGACAACAAAAACAATGAAAAATCTCTTTCGGACTATTCCCAAAAGGTATGTTTGATTGTAAACACTGCAACCGAGTGCGGATTTACGCCGAGCTATGAGCATTTGCAGTCGATATATGAGAAGTACAATCAAAGCGGATTCGAAATTTTGGATTTTCCGTGCAACCAGTTCGGAAATCAGGCGCCGGGGAGTGCGGAAGAAATTGCGAAATTCTGCAATTCCAGATTCGGCATTACATTTCCGCAATTTGCCAAGATTGAGGTAAACGGCGAGAATGCGCATGAGCTGTTTGTATATCTGAAAAGCAAGAAGGGATTTGAAGGGTTTGCGAAGGAGCATCCGTTGACATCCGTTTTGAACGACATTCTCGGAAAAGCAGATCCGGATTTTGCAAGCAAGGCGGATATCAAGTGGAACTTCACGTCTTTTCTGATCGATAAGAACGGTGAAGTTGTGGCAAGATTTGAACCGACAACCTCATTTGATGAAATCGAGGCAAGGATCAAAGAATTAATTTAGTACATATGTACGTTCCCGGAGGATATGTTTAATGGATACAATAAATACAGGATCGGTTTATGATGCGCTGAGGTTGGAAAACCAATTATGCTTCCCGCTCTATGCCTGTTCCAAGGAGATTGTAAGAAGATACAAGCCATTCTTGGATGATATTGACTTGACCTATACACAATACATTACCATGATGGTTCTGTGGTTTACCAAGAAAGTGAATGTAAAGGAATTGGGAGAAAAGTTGTTGCTGGATTCCGGTACATTAACTCCTGTGCTTAAGAAATTGGAATCCAAGGGTTATCTCACCAGGGAGCGCTCCAGAGAAGATGAAAGGACTTTGATTGTAAGCATCACAAAACTGGGAGAAGAGCTGAAAGAAAAAGCAAGCTGTATTCCGAAGCGGATGGGGGCATGCATGGGCATGTCGAAAGAGGAGATGGACACATTGTATGAATTATTATACAAAGTGCTTCGGAATATGGAAGGGGAAAGCGAGATGGAGTAATGAGAAAGCACAGCGTAAGGTTGTGCTTTTTTGAAGTTTTTTTCCCTGACATCGTCCGCATGATTTACGATTTGTCTGCGAAAAGACAGGAACGATTTTGGAGAGATAAAGATGAATGCTTTTAACTACAGGTTGATTTTGGGACCGCTGCTGGGTGCCGTAATCGGTTATTTTACCAATCTGATTGCGGTGAAAATGTTGTTTTTTCCGAAAAAGGAAGTGAAATTCGGGAACTTTGTGCTTCCGTTTACGCCGGGTGCGATCCCGAAAGGGCAGGCAAGACTTGCCAAAGGGATTGCAAATACGGTTTCCGGGAATTTAATAACCAAAGAGGACATCAGTAAAAAACTTCTGGACGAAGAAACCAAAACCAGGATGCTCGGTGAAATCAAAAATTTTCTGAAAAAACCGATCAAAGAGGATGTTCTGATTGCTTCCGGCAGTGAAGAAGAATACGAAAGACTGCGAACCGGGGTGAAGGAACATATGACACAGAGCATGTTCCGGGCCGTGAAAGAGATGAAGATCGGGGAGGTGATCTCAGAAGAAGCCAGGCGTGTGCTGATTGAAAAAACACAGGGGAAATTTTATTCTTTTCTGGTGAACGAGACCACATTGAGATCAATCTCGGAACCGATTATGAAAGAAACGGATGCGTTTGTCGAAACGAAAATTCCGGATATGCTGGAGAGAGAAATCGAGTCCAGAATTGCAAAATTTGAGGGGGAATCCCTGTTGGAAATCATACAAAAATCCAATTACAAAGAAGAGAAACTGTGGGAAACGATCAGCAAACTGTATGAGGACAGCATTCATTCCGGAGTCGACAGCTTTATGAAGGATATTGATGTGTTTCATCTGGTGGAGTCCAAAATCAACGGTATGGATGTGGATGAGATGGAAACTCTGGTTTTGAAGATCATGAAAAAAGAATTGGACAGCATTGTCAATCTCGGAGCGGTGATCGGCTTTCTTCTGGGATGCATCAATCTGATCTAGCAGCGGATCGATACGGATTTTGCCGTTTCTTTTGCCCTTCTTCGGAATGCTTTTGCATTCCACAGGATGCATTTGCTGTTTTTCGGGAAAGGATTCGGCATCCTTTGGAAGAGGCATGGACGTTTCCTCTTGCTTTTGCGTTCTTTTTTGTTTATTATTATATTGTGACTTGTATGTTGGGAAAGGTTCCCGAATGAAAACACAATCGAATCATTTCGGTTTTTATAAAAAAATATTCTTAGTGATCTTGCTCCTGGTCAGCGGCTGTTCCTATCGCTGCAGTCGGATGGAAAGTGTGCGGGAAAGTGCGCATGAAAGTGAGATTTCTGAGAGCCGTTTTGATGTAATAAAAGAAGAAAGCGAAACGACCCGAACGATGATTTGGGTTCATATTGCCGGAGCGGTCAAACATCCGGGTGTATATCAGCTGAAAGACGGCAGCAGGGTGATGGAGGGCATTGAAGCCTGCGGCGGATTTTCGGAAGAGGCGGACAGGGACTTTCTGAATCTTGCCGAACCGATGTCGGACGCACAAAAGATTTATGTGCCGAAAATCGGTGAAGATTTGACGCAAATCCGGATGAATGCAGGGGAGTTTGCAGACAGTCCGGATTCACGGGCGAATGGCGGAGTCAATGACGATTCGGTCGCTCATTCGCAGTTTTCCGGGAAAGTCGATATCAATCACGCCGACAAGTCGGAGCTGACAACGCTTCCCGGAATCGGCGAAAAAAAGGCGGAGGATATCATTCGATATCGGACGGATTTCGGCAAATTCCAATCTGTTGAAGAGATTATGCAGGTTCCCGGAATCAAGGAAAATGCCTTTCGGAAGATAAAAGATAAAATAGTAGCGAATTAGCGGACAGGGGGAAAGAACATGGCGAGAGCATTGGTAGTGGATGATGAAAAGTTGATCGTCAAGGGGATTAAATTCAGCCTGGAACAGGACGGCATGGAAGTGGACTGCGCTTATGACGGCGAGGAAGCGGTTGAACTTGCCGGAAAAAAAGAATACGACATCATATTGCTGGATTTGATGCTGCCGAAAAAAGACGGTTTTGAAGTTTGTCAGGCGATCCGTGAATTCTCCGAAGTACCGATTATCATGCTGACCGCAAAAGACAATGAGATGGATAAAATTCTGGGTTTGGAGTACGGGGCGGATGACTATGTGACGAAACCGTTTAACATTCTGGAAGTAAAAGCAAGAATCAAGGCGATTTTTCGAAGAAACAAGAACAGGACACAGGACGAAGCAAAGGGGAGTGTCATTGTTGCGGGAGATATTCGCCTGGATGTGGACAGTCGCCGGGTGTATATTCTGGATAAGGAATACAATCTGACGGCAAAGGAATTTGACATTCTGGAACTTTTGGTGACGAATCAGAATCGCATTTACTCCAGAGAACAATTGCTCAATCTGGTTTGGGGAAACAAGGCGAGCGACTCGGGGGATGCGAGAACCGTGGATGTCCATGTAAGAAGGCTTCGGGAGAAGATTGAACCGAAACCGAGCGAGCCGAAGTACATTCATACCAAATGGGGAGTGGGATATTATTTCAGAGGATGAGAGTCGATATTATCTGTGTCGGAAGTATTAAGGAGAAGTTTTATAAAGAAGCCGTTGAGGAATACAGGAAGCGTTTGAGCAGATACTGCGATCTTCGAATCACGGAAGTCCGTGACGAGAAAACACCGGATCATGCGTCCGATGCGGAAAACGAAATCATCCGACAAAAAGAAGGCAAACGCATCATGGAAAAGATGAATCCGCAGTCTTTTGTCATCGCTCTTGCCATAGAGGGCAAAAAGATGGATTCGATTGCGCTGTCCGGGTTTCTGGAAAAAGCGGAAGTGGACGGCAGAGGGCAGATCACACTGGTGATCGGCGGTTCGCTGGGTTTGGACAGGCAAGTAATGGACAAGGCACATTACTTGCTTAGTTTTTCGGATATGACATTTCCGCACCCGTTGATGCGTGTGATTCTTCTGGAGCAAATATACCGAAGTTTTCGCATCCGAAAAAATGAACCCTACCACAAGTGAAAGGATAAAGATGAACATTTATTTTGACAATTCGGCGTCTACCAGAGTATATGCGGAGGTGATCGACTTGATGATCAAAACGATGCAGGAGGATTATGCCAATCCGAGCGCCCATCATATGGGCGGAGTCAATGCGGAACGATATGTCCGGAAAGCGGCGGAACAAATTGCCGCCACATTAAAATGCGAGCCGAGGGAAATTATTTTTACATCCGGCGGAACCGAGTCGAACAATATGGCGCTGTTCGGAACGGCTCTGGCAAAAAAACGCCGCGGAATGCATATCATCAGCACCGGTATCGAGCATCCGGCAATATACAGGCCGCTTGAAATCCTGTCGGAGTTCGGATTTGAAATTACGATTCTGCCGGTGGATGAAAAAGGGCATATTTCTTTGGAAGAGCTGAAAAAAGCGGTGCGCGAGGATACGATTCTGGTCAGCATCATGTATGTAAACAATGAGATCGGTGCAATCGAGCCGATTGAGGAAGCCGCGAGAATC
>JBHAEV010000105.1:0-31353 GCA_041855735.1 Lachnospiraceae bacterium | reverse complement strand
ATCAAGAATTCATCATTGCCCGTCAATAGATAATATTTTTTGAACTTCCCTTGTTTGATGTCCTCATTTAATACCTGCATGTTCCTCTTCCCCCCTGCTTTGGGAATGCTCTTCCTTGAATGCCTTTTGAGGGATATCTGCCGAAATCCCCTGCCGAAACGCCCTTACCCGCACCTTTTCGCCGTCCGTCTCCACAAAAATCGCACCGTGAACTGCCGTTTCATACGTTTCTGTTTCCAAATTCTGCAATCGTTCCACAACTTCACGATGCGGATGCCGATAACGATTATTTTCTCCATACGATATCATAGCATATTTCGGATTTGTTGTGGCAAGAAACTCTTCACCGCTTGAGGTCGCCGAACCGTGATGTCCCAGCTTCAGCAATGCGATGTTCCGAAGATCTTTCCGATACTCCGAAAGCAATCTCCTCTCCGTCTCCAGCCCCGCATCCCCCATAAACAGAGCGCAAAACTCCTCTTTTATCATGGCCAACACCAGACTCGCCTCATTCGAGCTTGCATAATGCCCATCTTTGTTTGGCGAAAGACAAATCATCCGGGATTTCCCGATATCCATTTGAAATCCCTCCGAGATGATGTTGATTTTATGCCGGTGATATTCCAATGCATCGAGAACACCCGAAAAATCGTCCCTTTCCGTTGCAAACACATCCCGATACATAAATTCCGACATATAAATATTCTCGATTTGTATGAGAGGATGGTCCAGCAGCCACACGATTCCGTTGATATGATCCATGTCCCGATGGGTCAGAAACACATGGTGAACCCGGCGAATTCCAAGACTCAACAGCACCGGCTCCAGCGTCCGTTCTCCCAAATGTTTCCTGCTTGTACTTCCGAAATCGATCAAAGTATTTTCCCCTCCGGTTTGAATCAGGATGCCGTCGCCCTGCCCCACATCCATAATCGCCACTCTTGTATGCACCAAAATCGGTCGCAGAAATAGGATCAGACAGACACAGATAAACAGGACTTTGCCGATTCGCATCCATTTTTTGGCATTGCTCTCCTCATCTTCCTCTTTGTTTCGTCGGATGATCCGGGCATATAAGAGCGTAAGCAGCACATAGTAAACCAGCATCTGCCAAACGGACGGACGACCGATCACCACAAAGGAAAACGGCAATGCTCTCATCCATACCGCCGCTTTTTCCATCCCGTGAATCAGGACATGCGCCAAACCTCCCGCAAATTCCGCCAAACCTGCGTTCACGAAGAAAAGAAACATCGCCGCCAAACCCGAATACAGCACAAGTCCCATCATCGGAATGACGAGCAGATTTAAAAGCAGGGAATAGGGTGAAAATCCGAAAAAAAAGTATGCAACAAGCGGCATGGTAAATACAAACACCGTAAATGTGATGATGACCGGAGCTATCCATCGAAAACGCGCGTCCTTTTTGTGAAGTCCAAGACTCCTGACCAACTCCGTTCCCGGCACGCAAATCGAAAAAACAGCACAAAAACTCAGTAAAAATCCTCCCCCGAAGAGTTGAAACGGCGAACACAGCAAAATGAAAAAAGCGGTGACGGATGCGGAGCTCGGCATATCGTAGCTTCTTCCCAGGATCTCTGCAATGAAAACCGTCAAGAGCATACCGGATGCCCGAATGACCGATACGCCGTTCCCGACAAGCATTGCGTAAAACCAGAGTGTGATTCCCGAAACCGCTCCGGACTGCACAAAACTCAACTTGAGTTTTTTTCGCAGCAGCCGATACAAACCCAAACCCAAAATGCCGACATGCAGACCGCTGATGGCAAGCAGGTGGCTGATGCCCATGTAACGAAAATTTTCATGAAGCGATTCATCCAAGTCTGTGTGATCTCCCATTATAACAGCCTGAAGAAATCCGCCCGCCTTTTTTGTAAATATGGATTGCAGCGCCGCATTTCCCTGATTTCGCACCTCCCGAACGATGTCCGAAAACAGCAAACTTTCATTCCCGACAATCCTGACTTCTTCGGCATAAATGACCCTGTTGATATTGAGCGACTTGTAATATAAATACATGTCAAACTCTCCGGGATTCGCCGCTCTTTGAATCTTTTGAAACCTCCCCCGGATACAAATCCGATTTCCCGCGCGATACTCATTTGCCCCGTCTTTATCCGCGATGACCAGCGTGTCCTTGGAAAAGAGCGAAACGCTGTTTTTTCCGATTTTGACATGTTCAATCCGAAGTTCCATGTCGACTTCTCCCTGACGATACTCCATCGGTTGATTCATGGAAACCATACGGAATCCACCCAGAGAAAACATCAGCACACACAGAACAATCCGACTTCGATGCCGACAAAACCATAAAAAAACCGGTCGGATTTTCATGCCGGGCAACAGCACCAAAATCAGACCGATTCCAATCTGCAATACTAATCCGGCGTCCATTGCAAAACACGCCAGCTCTCCAAGCACAAACGCAATTACAATCCACAGCCAAATTCTTTTCATTATTTGTCACTTTCAAAAAATGTATCCAGAGAAATCAGGTCGCGGTACATCCGGTTTTTTACTCCCTCCACCGAAATCTGCACCTTTTGTACTTCCTCCAGCTCCGTCAGAGAATTTACAATGGAATAAATTGCAAGACTTTCCTTTTGCCCTGCCATCGGTTCCAGAAATTCCCGGCTCAGATTGATATAGCAGATTCCGTCCACTATGGAAGCGGTAAGCAGCTTGGTGTCTGCCGGAAGCGTACGAAGCAGCCCTGATGTCTTCGGTCCCAATATCAATTCATCCATGACAATGGTTTCCAGCGGTACATTGATATTGTTAAAAACCTCTCTTGTTTCCGAAACCAGATTCTCTCCGGTAGCATCCGAAAAATACAAGGTAATCTCCGCCTTGCTGTATGCATTGACATCCGACACGCTGTCAATAATCTCATCCTTGCCGATCGGTCCGATCGGTTTGGAATGACTGTCCAGCAGTTGTGAATCTCCGGCGAAGATATCGACATAATCAATCCCCTCGATTTGTGTCAGCGTCTTTGCAAAGGCAGCCAATGACAGGATCTGACGACTGTAATCCATCTCGGTGTAGGAATCCTCGAAATACAGATACAGAATGTTTTCATTTACACTGAACTCCTTGTATGTCACACCTTCCTTCACCGGACACAATACTTCTTCGGATGCCGGCGGGTTCAGTATCTCCCCGATCAGTGCCCGGATAATGTCATCACGCTCACTTTCTTCCATCTTCCTCGTCAGATACTTCAGGCTGTCGGCTCCCTTGTCCAGATAGTAAATTTTGTACTCTCCGTTTTGAACCTTTTCCTCCATCGCCAGATATTCTTTGATTTCCTCGCGGTCGCCACCCGTACACCCGATCAAGGTCAGGAGCAACAGCGCCAGGAGTAAACACAATCGTTTTCTCATATCTACCCCTTTCTTCGATAGGTGAGCGGAATGCGTATCACAAAGCAACTTCCATCCCCGTCTTTCCCGTCCGTCACGTAGATGATTCCCTTGTGTTTTCGAATGATATTTCTGGTAATGGCAAGTCCCAGTCCGGTACCTCCGGTATCCCTCGATCTGGCTTTATCCACGCGGTAAAACCGCTCAAAAACGGATTCTCTCAACTCCTGCGGAATTCCCACGCCGGAATCCAAAATTTTCAAATAGAAGAATTTATGATCCGATTCCAGAGTCACTCTGACCCAGCCTTCCTCTTTATTGTACTTTATGGCATTCTCAATGACATTGCTGATGGCAAGCGACATCTTGGTTTCATCCACCTCCGCTTCCACTTCGCGGAACGACTCGAATTCAATGACGATCTTGCGGATACCCGCAATCGGCGTCAGCCTTTTGATGATGCTCTCAATCAGGATATTGATATTGATCTGTGCCGTATTCAGTTCCATATCCGGCTTATCCAGCTTTACCAGAGAAAGCAGATCATCGATGATCTTTGATTCTCTGTCGATCTCATCGGAAATGTCTTTCATGAATTCCTGATACATCTGTACCGGCACATCCTCCATCCCCATCAGCGAATCCGCCAGCACCCGAATCGAAGTAATCGGAGTTTTCAACTCATGCGACACATTTGCCACAAACTCATCCCTGGTGGTATTCAACTCTTTGAGTTTGCGGAAAATATTGGTGATATTTGCGGAAATTCTCTTGGTCAGATCATAGGTGTCAATGGCAACCACACTGTCAAAATCCCCTTCCGATGCGCCCACAATCGCCTCATCCAGCTTCAACAGCGGCTGAATCAGCAGAGAAACCGTAAGGATCGCCGTCCCCAGGATGCTCAGGGACAAAATTACTTCCAGCATGACCATCCTCTCTCTCGTATCCTCCAAAACCAGCATCTCTCCTCTGGTCGAGGAATAAATCAGCATCACCCCCGTCACTTCTCTGGGATTCTCCTTTTCCGCAAAAGAGTTGACCTCCTCCTCCGAAACAACCTGCTCATACAACTCGCCGAATATCGGAAATGTCTGCAGGATATAATGATGCTTCCCATTGTAGGAATTGGTGTATTCTCCCTCGAAACTCTTCACCACTTCACTCGCCAGATGAAACTTCCCCTCCGACAAATTGAAGGTATCCTTGACAATCCGATAGTCCTTATTTACAATCACGATCCTGCCCGAATACATCTCCGCCAGATTCCGGATGTCCGAATCTATACTCGCAAAAAGCATCTTGTTTTCTTCATTGTTCACCTTGGTAAGATATGCCGAATTGCTGATATTGTCGGTAATGATCAATGCCCTTGCACGCAGAGAGATTCTATTTTCCTCAATTTCCGCATTCGCTAGGCTTTCCGTAAGTACCCTTCCGTAAATAATCGCAGGAATCAAACAGACAAGGAAAATCACGGCAATCAGCAGCAATCGCAGGCTGATCGTCGGCTTTTTCGACCAAAACTTAATCATACTTCACTCTGGTTGCGGCAATCGCCAATGTTCCCGGCCCCACATGTGTCGCCACGGAAAGTGACAGATTGTGAATCTCAATCTCCGACGTGCCGGTGAAGATCCCCCGCAGTTCCTCTTTCAGGAGCTTTGCCGCATCCTCCGCTTTCGCGTGAACCACCGTCAGCTTCATCTTGCTGCCGTTTGAATCCCCGAATCGCTCCGAAAGATCCTTCTTCATCGCATCGATCATCATTTCCTTTGCCTGCTTCGGCGTTCTCGCCTTGGAAAACGGCTCAATCTTTCCGTCCTGCAGATACAACACCGGCTTGATTCGCAGCAGGGTGCCCAAGGCTGCCGCTGCCGCTGAGATGCGACCGCCCTTTTTCAGATATTTCAGGGTATCCACGCTCAAAAAAATCGCTGCATCTCTGCTCGTTGCCATCAAATGCTCCACGATCTCGTTCGGCTCATGCCCGTCATCCGCCATCTTTTTCGCGATCAATGCCGACTGCAAAAGCGTGTCGGATATCCTCTTGTTGTCCACCACATACACTCTTCCCGAAAAATCTTCATCCTGCGAAAGCATCATCGCCGTTTCACAGGATGAGGACAAACTGGAAGACATCGGAATGTGGATGATGCAGTCATGACTCTCCAGTATCTTCTCCCACATCTGCGTAATATATCCCGGAGACGGCTGGGATGTCGAGATGTCCGCTCCCGATATCTGCATTTCAAAGAATGCTTCTCTGTCCAAATCGATGCTGTCCAAATACTCTCTTCCGTCGATGGAAAACGGCATGGCGACAATATGCAGTCCCAGTGCCTCGCCCTCTTTTACCGTGACACCGCTGTTCGTATCGGTTACTATCGCAATCTTCATACTACCTCCAACTCATTCGCTCTGGCGTTTTATTTAGAAGTATACCATATCATAGTATGATTTTCCATCTTTGTAAAGGAAAATACCGAACGAAAAAAAGACCGGGAAAGCTTACTTTCCCGATCTGAAATCATAAAATCATTAGTTCTGTACGATGAACTGTTTAAGCTTACTGTTCTCAGTTCTGAAGCTGTTGCCGATGCCGTCCTTCTTGAGACCGCTCTTCACAATCGTACCGCTTGTATTTACCACATAAATGCCGGAAGCACCGGTACTAGTAGCGTAATTATATGTAACCGTATTCTTTTTGGTATCAACAATTCCGCTGGTGGCATTGGTTGCCTCGGCGATTACATCTGCCTGTGTCTTAAGCGGTGTAACAGTTCCGCTTGTTTCATCATACTTAACCGCGATGAACTTGTCGTCCGAATTTGCGAAGTAAGAGAAACCTGCAACATAAACCTTGTTGTTCTTCACGCCGTGAGTACCCATACCGATCGTCGAGGAAGCTGTCTTGAAGTTCCATCTTGTGGTCTGATCGTCAAAGCTAAGAGTCTGGTTTCCAGTCTTCATGGATCCGTCGGAAGACTCACCGAAGTAATATGCACCTACGGTACCGGCCTTAACTGCAGCTGAATTGGCATTTGCCCAATCAACCAGCTTGTCAATGGTATCAATCGTATCACTAACCTTGGTCACAACATCTCCGCTCTTGTTCAGGAACACAAGACCTGATCTCATTCTGCCGTAGTTGTCAAATGCATATCTCTTGCCGTTGATCACCTTGAGGGTGTTTGCGTAAATCTTGCCGTTGCCGTCCGCATAGTACCAAGCCTCGGCACCGTCGTTGTAGTCTTCGGTGTTCAGATAGTAACCTGCAACAACCTTGAACCAGCCCTTGGTCTTTCTTGCGCCGTCTTCCGGTGTGGAGAAGTATCTGAAGCTGTTGGAGTAACTTGCCGTTCCCAAGTCAGCGGTGTAAGTTCCGTTAGCAACAGAATTACTTGCCGTATCCGTATTCCAGTCGGCAACCATACGTCCGCCTTCATCAAATGCATACTTCGCGCCATTGATGGAGGTACTTGCTGTGTATCCCTGCTTTCTTCCGGAAGCCTTGAAGTAGAACCATCTGTCCTGCGTATCATCCCAGAATCCGTCACCCGGCTGTGCGGTAGCCGCATCATCCGCCTCGATGGTGATCAGCTTCCAGCCCACGGTCAACGCTCCGTCGTTCTGATCGCCGAAGTAATACTCACCCTGAGTCCACTCTGTAGTATCATCGGAGTTTACCATAGCGCCGGTAGCATCCACCCAACCGAAAAGCATCTTGGCATCCGCATTAAATGCATACTTCTTGCCGTTGATGGTCTTCAGGCTGATTCTTCCGTCAGTGCCTCTGTAAGCCTTGCCGTTTGCGCCGAAGTAATACCAGAGGGTATTCGGCTCGTTCTCGTCGTCACCGGCGTTCTCATTGTCAACCGCTACCCAACGGTCGGTAACCATAGCGCCGTTTGCATCCACATAGTACAGATGCTCGTTGGACTCGATCAAAGAATCGGTTGCCATCTCTCCCTGATCATTCAGGTAGAACCAAGCCTCTCCTGACTTTGCCCATGTGTCGGTTACCTGCTCGCCTTGTCTGTTGTAGTATACCCATACACCGTTTTCTTCCTGCCAGCCTGTAGCTGCGAAAGAGGTCATGGATGCACCCAGAGCAAGTAAAGCTGCTGCAGAAACGATTGCAGCGATTTTAGTTTGCTTTCTCATAATAAATGCACTCTCCTTTTTATTTTTTTGAAATCCGCTTAGTTAAATTCCTAACTGCGTTCAAGGGTATCATACTATAAAAATAAAAATGTTTCAATACTTTTACAACATGTTTCTTCAAACCCTGAACATGGTCATAGTATAAACCAATCAAATTCAAATTTCTATATATTTTCTATAGACAATTTCTTACAAAAACCTTACATCCGGCACGAAAATCCGCGATTTCTCTTCTATAATTCCTGCTTTCGTGTTATAATGTTCAATATCTTCCGTAGACCCCTTTTATTTGAACATGCAAGGAGGAGCGCTGAAATGAAACAAATTGTTACAATATTACGCGAATATTACGAAAATCCCGGCATCACACAAAGGGAACTGGCTTCGGTTTTGGATCTCTCTCTCGGCAGTGCGCATCGCTTTATTTCCATGGCGGAAGAACAGGGACTTTTGGAAAAGTCGGAATCGATGTACTCGCTGACCCAAAAAGGAATGGACGTATTGGAAGCACATCGTGTACACTCCGCGGTCATCATCGCCGCCGGTTTCGGTTCGAGATTCGTTCCTCTGACTTTCGATACTCCGAAGGGTCTGCTGAAAGTCTACGGCGTACCGATGATTGAGCGGCAGATTGAACAGCTGCACGAAGTCGGCATCACCGACATTACGATCGTCGTCGGCTATCTGAAGGAAAAATTCGATTACCTGATCGACAAGTACCAAGTCAGGCTTTTGTACAATCCGGAATACACCGATAAGAATACCATTGCCACACTCTATCACGCAAGGTCTTGTTTTTACGGGAAAAATGTATATCTGCTCTCCTCCGACAATTGGCTCCGCCGCAATATGTACCATGCCTTTGAAGCAAAAGCGTGGTACAGCGCGAGTTTTATGGAGGGCAAAACCAAGGAATGGTGTTTGACATATAATAAGAAAGGATTGATTACCGATGTGCATGTCGGAGGAGAAAATGCCTATGTGATGTACGGTCCTGCCTACTTCTCCCGGGAGTTTACCGAGGAGTTCTTCCCGGTACTGGAGCGGTATTATCACACTCCCGGAACCGAAAGCGACTATTGGGAACAGGTTTACGCGGACAGTCTGCACGGCGCGAATCCGATGACCATGTATATCAACAAGCAACCTCCGGAACAGGTGTATGAATTCGAGAACCTGGAAGAACTTCGGGAATTTGACGAAGTCTATCACCATACCTCGGACAATGCCGCCATGAAGCTGATTGCCGAAGTCTTTCGGGTTTCGGAGTCCGAGATTACGGAACTTCGGTGTCTGAAAGCCGGAATGACAAATAAATCCTTTATTTTTAAGAATTCCGCCATTTCCGATGATGCGCATTTTATTTGTCGAATTCCGGGAAAGGGCACGGAGCTTTTGATCAATCGCGAGAATGAATACAACAGCTATGCCGCTATCAAAGAACTGAATCTGGCGGAGAACATTGTGTTTATGGATCCGAAAACCGGCTATAAAATATCCAAATATTACGAAAATTCGAGAAATGCCGATTTCACAGAACCGGAAGAATTGCGTTTGTGCATGGAACGGCTTCGCTTTCTTCATGAGTCGAACATCCGCGTAAAGCATGACTTTGATGTCCGCGAACGCATGGAATACTTCGAGAATCTGTGCGGGGGCAATATTTTGTTTCAGGATTATGACGATGTGAAACGAAGAATGGATGCTCTTCTTTCCATGGTAGAGGGATTTGACCGGAAGAAAACCCTCTGTCATATTGATCCGATATGTGACAATTTCCTTTTCGTAAAAAACGGGAATCATGCAAAGATCCGGCTCATTGACTGGGAGTATTCCGGCATGGCGGATCCTCTGATCGACATCGCCATGTGCGCCATCTATTCCTATTTTAATAAAGAAGAATCCGATGCGCTGATTGAAATCTATTTGCAGCGAAAAGCGAGCGACGCGGAATTGTTTCTCTACTATTCCTATATGGCGTTGGGCGGATTCTTATGGACCCTTTGGGCGATATACAAGTCCAATCTGGGAGAAATCTATGGCGACTATACCTTAAAGATGTATCGTTATGCAAAAGACTTTGAACGGCTCGCCTTGGAAACTCTCAAAAACCCCGATGCCTAGCCTGCGGATTGTAACGAAATCGACGCAAGTACTTTACAAAACCTTAAAAATTCGATACTTCAAATGGCAAATATCTATGTTATAATAAAGCTGATTACAGTATGCCGAGCGTACGGTAAGAAAGGAAATCAAATTTGCTTTTGACTTCTGAAACTATTCATTATGTGGAAATACACGATAAGATATATTCTTATCACTGGAGGAAAACATGAGAAATTTTAAAAGAGTGACCGCTCTCGCCCTTGCCGGATTATTGACGGTATCCGGCGCATTCTCTGTCATGGCAGCAACCGGCTGGCAATCCGAAAACGGCGGCTGGTATTATTACGATTCCAACGGTGCAAAGCACAAAGGCTGGATCCAGACGAAAGACGGCTACTATTACATGGATTTGTCCACCGGACTTATGACGACCGGCTGGAAGTCCGTGAATAAAAAATGGTATTATTTTAAAAGCAGCGGCATCATGAACACCGGCTGGATCAATGACAATAACCAGTGGTATTACAATCTGGCGGACGGTACACTTGCCATGAATACATGGCTCAAACTTGGAAGCAATTATTACTATGTCAGAAGTTCGGGTGCGATGGCGATCGGATGGCGCCAGATGAACGATGCCTGGTATTATTTCAAATCCGACGGTCGTTGTACTTTCGGCTGGAGACAGATCGGCGATAAGTGGTATTTCTTCAAAACCGACGGAAAGATGGCAACCCGATGGCTGAAATACGAAAACAATTACTACTATCTTGACGACAACGGTGTGCTGAAAACCGGCTGGCTCAACGACGGAACCAATCGCTTTTACATGGAACCGAAGGCGGGAGCGGATCACGGCAAGGCCAGTGTCGGCTGGAAGCAGATCGACAACTACTGGTACTACTTCAACTCGGAAGCCCAGATGCAAAAGGGCTGGTTAAAGAGCGGGGATAAATACTACTATCTGCAAAATGACGGTAAGATGGCGGCAAACACCACCATCACTATTGACGGGAAATCCTATACCTTCGACAAGAACGGAGCCAATACCGACTCCGGAGATCGAAATGATACCTCGGCTCCTACCGTCGAAAGTCCCCCCACAGTGAACAATAACACTTCAACCGCTGCTACCGTCGCACAATCGTCTTCCAAGGACAACAGTCTGATCGGTACCGCCGCTCCAAGCAGCGCCGCATCCTCCGCTGCCGTTTCGACATCCGCCGCTTCCACACAGGAAATCGGACCGGGCGCAACTCTTCACTCCAATTCTTCGAGTTCGACTGCCACAACCTCATCGAATGTCGTGGCAGGGCACGGACCGTTTGACAATGCGCCAAGCACCTCCGCTTCCTCAAACCGGAGCTCGACTGCAAACACCGGCAATACAACCACTACGTCCACCACCAGATTGGAGGTCGGTCTGACCGGAGGTCCGGGAAGCGAATGATGACATCAAGACTACACACAATCAAAAGCATACTTTTGTCCGCACTGATGGCGCTTTTTGCGGCTGCCACGGCATTTGCCGCGGAAAATCTTGAAATGGTGGCACCGGGAATTTATCAGATGACGGACGGCTCGACACTCAGCGGTGTTTATGCCAGAGGTATCGACGTATCGCGATGGCAGGGTGTGATCGACTGGGCGAAGGTTGCAAAGAGTGACGTGAAATTTGCCATGATCGCAACAAGAAACCGCCGTACCGGGATGGAGGATCCGTATTTTCATGCCAATATGAGGGGTGCCCATCAAAACGGCATCGCACTCGGGGCCTACATTTATTCCTATGCCCTGAATCCCGAAGAGGCCAGACAGGAAGCGGAATTTGTACTGAATCTGGTCAAGGACTATCCCATCACCTATCCGATCGCATTTGACGTGGAGGACGAGGTCGAGCAGGGAAAGATGACCAAACAGCAGCTGAGCGCCATCATTGACGCATTCTGCGACACCATAAAGGATGCGGGGTATTATCCGATCGTATATGCCAATGAGAACTGGCTGAACAATAAGCTCGATGCAAGTGTTGCACGTAAATATCCGATTTGGGTCGCAAGATATGCGCCGAGATTTACCTTTCCGAATCCGGTTATGTGGCAGGCTTCCAGCACCGGCAAAGTGGACGGTATCGCTGGAAATGTGGATATCAACTATCAGTTCAAAAGTTTTGACAACACCACTCCTGCCGACACATGGAGAACCATTCTGGGAGAGAGGTATTATTATGTCAATTACAGGATGCAAAAAAACACCTGGGCAAATGACAAAAATCAGCGTTTCTATCTGAACAGTGCCGGCACAATCCACAAGGGCTGGCTGAATCTCTCCGATCGGGAGTACTATCTGAATCCGGATTCCGGTGCTTTGACACGCGGCTGGGAGAGATTTGAAGATCAATGGTCCTTTTTTGACCGTGAGGGCGTATTGCAACGCGGCTGGATTCTGGACGGCAACCGATGGTATCTGCTTGACAAAAACGGGTATATGCTGACAAACTGGGTACAGAGCAAGGGGAATACCTATTACCTGAACCCGGACGGCAGTATGGCAACCGGCTGGATCCGACAAAACAACAGCTGGCTGTATCTGCAACCGGACGGCGCCATGGCAAAGGGCTGGGTTTTGGACGGCGGCATCTGGTACTATCTCGACAAACAGGGATATATGCTCACCGGCTTTCTCTCCGACAACAGTCGGCTCTACTACATGAATGCCGACGGCAGTATGGCAACCGGCTGGATTAAATACGGGGATGCTTGGTATTACTGCTCGGGAAACGGTGCCATGCAAAGCGGCTGGATTTCGGACGGCGGCGAATGGTATTTTCTCGGTGAGGACGGAAAGATGGTGACCGGACTTCACTCCATTGACCAAAATATCTATTATTTTGAACCGGGCGGAAAGATGCTTCACAGCACGGTCGCAACCATTGACGGAATCGATTATGAGGTGGGCGAAAGCGGTGTCGTTTCGAATTATCCTTACTCCCAAACGACAAAAAGCGGCGCGAGCAAAGATGTCGACATTGCCCTTGCATCCGTAAACCACACCAACGACTCCCGTAAAGAGCCGGTTCCCGCTTTTTTGCTGGATTCGCAGATCGCACTCGGTGCAAGACAGACCTCGACGGATCAAACCCGTGCGTCCGGAGTCGTCACAAGAGCACAGGGTGATACGGCAAATTCTTCCGAAACGAATTCCGCTTCCCAAAGTGTCATCGGTCTTATCACGGGAAGCAATACAACCAGATAAAAAATAGATACAAATATAGCAAGAATTCTATTCTATCGAATACGAATTCTTGCTATATTTATGTACATAGGGAGGCGTTGCTTTTGTTTGCACAAAGGAACTGCCTTTGCCCGGTCTTCGGCATGGCGGATGCCCGGAAAACACAGCAGTTGAATGCAGGGAGGGAATATGAACGAACAACATTTTCGCAATAAAATCCATATTTTTTCCACTGTTTTAAGTATTCTCGTTATTTGGGTGCATTCCGTAAATGTGGATCTTTTTTTTCCCTCCGAACCGCCTGTATACATCGACTTTATTCAGACGAAGATCATTGCCGTCGGGCAGATTGCCGTGCCCGGATTTTTCATCCTCTCCGCATATCTGTTTTTTCGCAATCTGAACGAACAAAATTTTCCGAAAAAAATACAACGTCGCTGTATCTCTTTGGTACTCCCGTTTTTTGTCTGGAATACCGTCTACTATCTCGCCTATGTTCTGGCGAGCAGAGTGCCGTATCTGAGCGACATCATCGGCAAAGGTGTCATCCCTTTTGAATGGAACGATGCCGTAGACGCGATATTTTTCTACAAATACAATTTTGTCTTCTGGTTTGTATTCCAGCTGATTCTTTTAATACTGCTGACGCCGGTGTTTCATGTTCTTTTCCGGAAGAAATCGGTCGGCATCCTCTTTTTACTGTTTTCCCTCGGCTATCTTCTGTTCGACGTGCGAATCTTTTTCTTAAATGCCGATGCATTGTTTTATTTCGCACTCGGTGCATTTTTATCCCGGTTTCACCGTTCAAAGACCGAGAAGGAGTTGCACTCGAAACGGCTTCTCATCAGTCTGGGGTTTGCCGTGCTGTCCTATTGCGCTGTCCGCATGTATCTGATATACGGCTTCCCGGTTCTTGCGGTCATTTCCCGCAGCTTCGGTGTCACGGCTTTGTGGCTTTGCCTGATTGTTCCGAAAAATGTCCGACTGCCGTCCTTGTTTCGAAACTCTTTTTTCGTCTATGCCATACATTTTTTAATCGTCAGACTTGTCAATAAGCTCTTTGCCCATTTGTATCCGGAGCACGCATTATTATCCGTCGGACTGTTTTTGTGCATGCCTTTTTTTATCCTGATTCTGTCGGATCTTTTGGCGTCGATTTTGAAAAAGTATGCAGGCGATTTCTATCACATCCTTTCCGGAAATCGGTAAAATACCGGCTATCGCACCTTTTGGGAAATCGATCACACACCGGCTATCGCACCCTCACGCGATCAATAAATTCCGCATTGGTTCTGGTACGGGCAAAGGTATCCAGAATTTTCTCCACGGCTTCCTCCGCTTTGAGGGAGCTTAAATTTTTACGCACCACATCCACCGCCTCTTTTTCTTTTGTACTCAGAAGCAGATCATCTCTTCTGGTACCGCTCTTTATGATATCGATGGCAGGAAAAATTCTCTTTTCGGATAATTTGCGATCCAATACCAGTTCCATGTTTCCGGTTCCCTTAAACTCCTCAAATACCACATCATCCATACGGCTTCCCGTATCCACAAGCGCTGTCGCAAGGATCGTCAGACTGCCTCCCTCACGCATATTTCTCGCCGCCCCGAAAAATCGCTTCGGCATATGCAATGCCGCCGGATCCAAACCGCCCGACAATGTTCTTCCGCTTGTGGTTACCGTCAGATTATATGCTCTGGCAAGTCTGGTAATGGAATCCAGCAAGATAATGACATCTTTCCCGTGTTCCACCAGACGCTTTGCCCGCTCAATCACCATCTCGGACACTCTCTTATGTCTTTCCGGCAATTCGTCGAATGTCGAGTAAATCACTTCCACATTCTCTCCCTGAATCGCTTCTTTGATATCCGTAACTTCCTCCGGACGTTCATCGATTAAAAGAATGATCATGTGCATATCCGGATTGTTTTTTTGTACGGCTCCGGCGATCTGTTTTAGAAGCGTCGTTTTTCCCGCTTTCGGCGGAGACACGATCATCCCCCGCTGCCCTTTGCCGATCGGCGAAAGAAGATCCACGATGCGCAATGCCACCGATGTATGCATCCCTTCCGTTTCCAAATGCAGTCTTTTATTCGGAAAAACCGGAGTTAAATCTTCAAAATTCGGACGTGAAAAAATTTCGGAAATCGGAAAACCGTTGACCGAATTGACATACAAAAGCCCCCCGAACTTCTCGGTTGCGGTCTTATCTCTCTTAATTCCCTGAATAACATCCCCGGTTTTCAGGCGAAGTTTTTTTATCTGTGAAGGCGCCACATAGACATCCTCTTCACCCGGAAGAAAATTTTCGCAACGAATAAAGCCGAACCCGTCCGGAATCACCTCCAGAATTCCCGATGCCGGTGAAGTATCGCGTCCCCTTTCATCACGAATCACCCGCGTTTCGGACTGTTGCTGAAAACGGGCATAACCCCTGCCCGGCTCCGTCTGCTCTGTCCGCTCGATTTGCGGTTCCGACTGCCGAACCTGCTCCGCCCGGCTGACCGGTTCCGACTGCCGAACCTGCTCCGCCCGACTGACCGGCTCCGTCCGGCCGGCTTGATCCGTCTGCCGGCTCGACTCGATCCGTCGGACTTGTTCCTCTCGACCTCCCTGCCCCGTCCGGCTGTCCGGCTCCGTCTGCCGGCTCGGCTTTGCATCCTCGTATTTGATCAGCAGTTCGATCAATTCCGCTTTCTTTAAGGTACTGACCTTGGAGATTCCCTTCTCCTTTGCCAACAAACGCAGATCCACCAAGGATAAATTTGACAAATATTCGCTCATTCTTCTCTCTCCTTTATCAACTCCTGTATTCTTACTTCATATCCCTCATTGCCCGGATAGTAAAACTGCTCACCCTCCAGAGCATCCGGCAAATATTGCTGCTTCACATAATGATGCGGATAATCATGGGCATATTTGTACCCGATTCCGCGTCCGAGTTTCTTTGCCCCGGCATAGTGCTTATCGCGCAAATGCATCGGAACTTCGTCATTTGCCCGATGCCTGATCCGATCGGACGCCGCATCGATGGCAAGAAATGATGCATTGCTTTTCGGTGCGCATGCCACATAGATGGCAGCCTGGGAGAGGAGTATCCTCGCCTCCGGCATTCCGATTCTCTCCACTGCCAAAGAACAATTGACAGCCAGCACCAATGCCATCGGATCCGCATTTCCCACATCCTCGCTTGCACATATCATAATTCTTCTGGCAAGAAATTTGATATCCTCACCCGCCTCCAGCAGTCTTGCCAGATAGTACACCGCCGCATCCGGATCCGAACCCCGCATGCTTTTGATGAAAGCAGAGACTATGTCGTAGTGGTAATCTCCGTTCTTGTCATACTTGATGGATTTCTTTTGGATGCAATCGCCGATCACATCCATATTCAGGTGAATGATCCCGCTTTCATCCGGAGAAGTCGTCAATATTGCAAGTTCCACCGCGTTGATGGCATATCTTGCATCACCTCCGCTCATATCGGCGAGAAAGCAAAGCGTTTCCTCGTCCATGATCGCATTGTACGATCCCATGCCTTTTTCCTTGTCATGTATCGCTCTTTGTATAATCTTCTTAATATTGTCAGGGGATAATAAGTGAAGTTCAAAGATATGTGCTCGAGATAATAATGCCCGGTTTACTTCAAAATACGGATTTTCGGTGGTCGCACCGATCAACACAATGATTCCGTCTTCCACAAACGGCAGCAAAAAGTCCTGCTGCGCCTTATTAAACCGATGTATCTCATCCACAAAAAGAATCGTCTTCTTTCCGTAAAGGGAGAGATTTTGCTTTGCCCGATTGACCACTTCCTCCATCTCTTTCTTCCCGGAGGCGGTGGCATTGATTTGCTGAAAATCCGACTGCGTTGTGTTGGCAATCACTTTCGCAATCGTCGTTTTCCCGGTACCCGGAGGACCGTAGAAAATGAGGGAACCGAGTTTATCCGCTTTGATGGCGCGATACAGCAATTTATCCTTTCCCAGGATGTGCTCCTGTCCCTCGATTTCCTCCAGTTTCTCCGGTCTTAATCGCATGGCGAGCGGAGAATCTTTTTTCTTGTTCTCCTCCGCCATATATTCAAAAAAATTCATAATCATAACCTTTCGTTTGCCGACGGCATGGCTGCCGCCCCAAAAGCAGACCGCTCTTTTGTACCCTTTGGTCCTATATGATGTAGTTCAGTTCATACGGTGTATTCTGGTATACATAAAAGTTCAGCCAGTTTCCGTATAATGTATTTGAAAAATTACGCCATGACAATACCGGAACCGTGCTTGTATCGTCATTTTCATAATAGTTCACCGGAATACTCGGGTTCATTCCTTTTTTCCTGTCCCTCTCATATTCTCCGGCTAATGTCATTCTATCATATTCCGGATGCCCTTGCATAAAAAATTGCCTGCCGTCCTCGCTCATGACCAGAAGCACACCGGCGACATCCGATTGAATCATCAGTTTCAGAGATTTATTTGCACGAATCTCTTCTTCTTTGACATATGTAAACCTGGAATGCGGGCAGGAGACATAATCATCCATACTCCGGACGATCGGCTCTCTCTTATCCACGACCTTGTGCCGATAAATGCCGGACAGCTTTTCCTCCATCGGGTATTTTTTGATTCCGTAATGATAGTAAAGTCCCGCCTGAGAACCCCAGCAAATGTGAAATGTGGAGGTTGCATGCGTTTTGGTCCATTCCATGATTTCACACAATTCCTGCCAGTAATTCACTTCCTCAAACTCCAGATTCTCAACCGGCGCACCGGTGATGATCACGCCGTCAAAGCACTTGTTTCTGATTTCGCTGAAATAGACATAGAACTTGTTCAAATGGCTTTGGCTGGTGTTTTTGCTCTTATGCGATTCCAGCATCAAAAAATGACAATCCACCTGAAGCGGAGTATTGCTGAGCGCCCGAAGAAGCATGGTTTCCGTTTCCTCTTTGAGCGGCATGAGATTGAGAATCAAAATCTGAAGGGGACGGATATCCTGTGACATCGCCCTTTCTTCATCCATCACAAATATATTTTCACTCTCCAGAATCGCCTTGGCAGGCAAATCCTTTTGTACTTTAATCGGCATATTGTTCTCCTGTGATCGCGATACTGCTGCGGCGATTCGTATCATCCGGTGCATCTTCGCGTTTTCCGACTTACTTTTTATCAATCATCGCAAGGAAGTCTTCCTCGGAAATGATTTCGATCCCCAGTTCCATCGCCTTTTTATTTTTTCCGGAGGCGGAAGCGGTATCATTATTGATCAGATAGCTTGTTTTTTTGGAAACGGAAGAAGATGTTCTGCCGCCCAGCGACTCGATTTTTTCTTCCAAATCTCCCCTGTTTGCAAAATGCGCCAGGCTTCCGGTAATCACAAAAACCTTTCCCGCAAGGCTTTGTGCATTCGGCTCGGAATCCCTTTTTTGTTCCTCCATGCTTACCTTGGACAACAGGGCAAGCACTTCTTCCTCATTTTTCGGATTTTGAAAATAATCCGTAATCGCCCCGGCAAGCACTGCTCCGATTCCTTCGATATTTTGAAGTTCGGAAGTATCCGCCTTCATAAAATCCCGCATATTTTGACGAAAATGTCCGGCAATCGCCTTGGCATTTGCCTGCCCGATTCCCGTAATTCCGAGTGCATAGACAAATCTTGCCATCGTCGTCTTTCGGGAAACCTCGATTGCGGCAATCAGGTTTTCATACGATTTCTGTCCGAACCCCTCCATATCGGTAATCTCTTCCCGATGTTTCGCAAGTTCAAATATGTCGGATTTTCGATGCAGAAATCCTTTCGCCAAAAATTTCTCCAGTGTCATTTCCGAAAGCCCGTCAATATTCAAAGCATCACGGCTCACCATATGCCCGAAACTCTTCAATTGCTTCACCGGGCAGTCCGCATTGGTACAATACAGAGTCTTTACCCCGTTTTCATTCTTAATGCTTGTCGGTCCGCCGCAGGCAGGGCATTGCCCCGGTATTTCGATCCGATTGCTTCGAGTCAAATTGTCGGCAATCTGAGGAATGATCATGTTCGCCTTGTACACCGTGAGTATATCTCCCTCTCCCAGCTCCAGACCTTCCACAATGCTGACATTGTGAACGCTCGCACGGCTGACCGTCGTTCCCTCCAGATCCACCGGCTCGAAAATCGCCACCGGATTGATCAGTCCGGTTCGGGACGGACTCCATTCCAATTTGATCAGTTTCGTTTCCTTTTCCTCGTCGCTCCATTTGAATGCCATGGCATTTCTCGGAAATTTCGCCGTACTGCCAAGCTCTCTCCCGTAGGCAATATCATCCATCAGAAGCACCAAACCGTCGGACGGGATGTCAAAATGCCCGACTTCGGACTGAAAGCCTGCAATCCGTTCTCCCAGATTGCGGATTGTCAAAAGCCGGTAATCCACAATCGCAAAGCCCAGATGTTTCAGCCAGTCCATTTCCTCGTGGTGAAGCGCAAACTCCATCCCCTTTGCTCTGACCAGACCGAAGGCAAAAAAACACACATTTCGCTCCCTTGTCATTGCGGTATTTAACTGACGCACCGTACCGGAACAAAGATTTCTCGGATTCTTGTATTTTGCACCCGCATCCGGAATCTTGGCATTGATCTTTTCAAAATCCGAATACTTAATTACCGCCTCACCACGCAGCACCAATTCCCCACGAAAAGGGATCTTCAAAGGGATGTTGGAAAAGGCTTTTGCATTCGGGGTGATTTCCTCCCCCACACTGCCGTTCCCGCGTGTCACCGCGCTCGCAAGCATTCCGTCCCGGTAGGTCAACACAATGGTCAGTCCGTCCAGCTTCCAGCTCAGCATGGCGCTTTGCTCTCCCAGCCAGTTCCCGAGGTCTTCCACGGATTTGGTCTTATCCAGACTCAACATCGGATATTCATGGGTTCTTTTCGGAAGTTCGGACAAAACCTGCGCTCCGACATTCTGTGTCGGAGAATTTCCGAGCAGGATTCCGGTTTCCTCTTCCAACTCGGCCAGTTCATCATACAATTTGTCGTATTCCGAATTGGACATCATTTCATGGTTCTTTTGATAGTATTCCACATTTGCCTGATTCAAAATTTCAATCAGCGCTCTCATTCTTTCCAGTTTTTCCACAATCACCTCAGCTAGTTTGACCGTTCTTCAGGAACGCAGTTTGGAAAGCAGCACATTGTACTCCGCCGGCGTGATCTCCCGATACTCGCCCTCTTTCAAATCTCCCAACTCGATATTCATGATGCGCACACGCTTTAAATCGACAACCTTTCTGTCAAATGCCTCGCACATTCTGCGAATCTGTCGATTCAAACCCTGCGTCAATATGATCCCGAACTGTGTATCGGAAATTTTCCAGGTCCTGCATCTTCTGGTCCGTACCCCCAGTTCCTTGAGCATCACACCGCGTGCCAGCATATTTAAAAAATCTTCATTGACACCTCGGTCAATGGTCACGATGTATTCCTTTTCATGGAAATTGGACGCCCTCAGGATATCATTCACCAAATTCCCTTTATTGGTCATCAAAATCAGCCCCCTGGAATCCTTGTCCAAACGTCCGATCGGGTAAATTCTCTGATCATAATTGACCATCTCCACGATATTTTTCGCCCTGTCATTTTCGGAGGTTGTACAGACCACACCGACCGGCTTATTCACCGCCAACAGCACACGCTCCACAATCCGGATATCCTTCATCGTGCCGATCACTTTTCCGTTCACTTCGACCACCTGCTCCTGATTGAGTCGTGTTCCCATGTCGACCGGCTTGCCGTCCACAAACACTTTTCCCTCGGCAATGAGTCGGTCTGCCTGTCGCCTTGAACAAAATCCCATATCACTTAGATATTTATTGATTCTCATATGCCTCCTGCTTTTTCAAATCGAATACTTAAAAAACTCCCGCCGCCTTGAGCCGAAGTCCATGAAATGCAATCACTGCAAAATGTACTGCGATAAAAGACCGCTTATTCAATCAACATCGCATCCCCGAATGAAAAGAATCGATATTTCTCACGAATGGCTTCTTCATACGCATGCAAAACCCTCTCTCTGCCTGCCAGCGCACTGACCAGCATCAACAAGGTTGATTCCGGCAAATGGAAGTTTGTAATCAAACCGTCCATCACTTTAAATCGGTATCCGGGATAAATAAAAATATCGGTGTATCCGGATTTTGCCAAAAGAACCCCGGCTTCATCCGAAGCACTCTCTATCGTCCTGCAACTTGTTGTACCGACCGCAATAATGCGTCCTCCCGATCGTTTGGCCGCATTGATCTTCTCTGCCGCTTCTTCGCTTACCTCATAGTACTCGGAATGCATATGATGATCCGATACATTGTCCACCTTCACCGGACGAAATGTCCCAAGTCCGACATGCAGAGTCACTTTGGCAATCTGAACGCCCATGTCTTCAATCTGTGACAGCAATTCTTTCGTAAAATGCAAACCCGCGGTCGGCGCAGCTGCGGAACCGTCGTTTTTTGCATAAACCGTTTGATATCTGGTTCTGTCCTCCAATTTGTGCGTGATATACGGGGGAAGCGGCATTTCCCCCAACCGATCCAAAATCTCTTCAAAGATTCCCTCGTACGAAAACTCAAGCACCCGATTCCCTTCGTCCGCAACTTCGACCACTTTCGCCCTTAAGCTTTTGCCGAAGTCCAATTCATCTTTGACTTTGCATTTCTTTCCGGGTCTGACCAATGTTTCCCAGCGATTCGCATCCAATCTCTTCAAAAGAAGGATTTCAATCTTCGCTCCGGTTCCCACCCTGGTTGCAAACAACCTTGCCGGAATCACCTTCGTTTCATTGATGACCAGACAGTCTCCCTTCCTCAAATTCGATGTAATATCTTTAAAATGCTTATGTGTTATCGTTTGGTTTTGTTTGTTCAATACCAGCAATCGGGAGGAAGAACGATCCGAAAGCGGATCCTGTGCGATCAAGTCTTCGGGCAAATCAAAATAAAAATCCTTTGTATTCATATCCTGTTCCATTCTTTGTAAAAGATGATTCCATTACAGTGCAGGGAGTTCGACCGCCTCGCTTTCGGAATCCGCACTCACCGTCGCGGATTCACTCCCCTGCGGATGCGGTTTCACTTCCCTCCGATGCGGACTCGCTTCCCTCGGATGCGGACTCACTCCCCTCCGATACGGACTCGCTTCCCTCGGATGCGGTTTCACTCCCCTCCGATGCGGACTCGCTTCCCTCGGATGCGGTTTCGCTTTCCTGTGATGCCGAAGTTTCTTCGCTCGAAGTGTCGCTCGCACTTGTCCCTATGATGCTGATCTGTGCATCGCTTTCCGTCTCGGACGGTGTCATTGCACCGGAACTCTCCGAAACCGCCTCGGAAGAGGTCACACTGGATCCGGACAATGTCCGGTAAATATTTGCCAACTGCGCATCCGAAATCACGGCAGCCGCCAATTCCTTTTTCATCTGATCGCTCATGGTTCTCACCTCGTCCGACGACGCCACCTTTCTTAAAAAGGCGGTTTCCTCCGGTGTCAGATTGTAAGGATCTTTTAATGTCCATTTCCCCGCATCGTCTTTTTGGACGTATGTCCATGTCAAACTCGGCGCCAATGTATCCACAAAATGAAATTTGATCTTTGAAGTGACAAATACCAGATATGAATTTTCCATCACTCCCGCAGTCACAAATGTCTTCGTATCATCAAAACGCTGGTACAGTCTTCTGTCATTCTCCAATCCGGCGGTCAGATTTTCATCCTCCACGGTTTTTCCGTAGATTTCAAGCATCTTTGCCGCATCCGCATGCAGCTTCGCATTCTGATATTCCAAAATCAAGCTCTTCGCTTCCGGAACCGCATCTTCCTGCAATCCGTATGTATCAAAATCCGCCAGCATCATCACCATGCTGACCGGTGCCGTCGTCTCCGGCACGGATGTCGAGGTGACAACCGCTTCAGTTTCCGGCGCCTGTTTTGTTCTTTTGTCGAAAATAAAAATAATGATCATCAATACAACCATGATCACCGGAAATATCATAAAATATATATTTTTCTTCATTTGAACTCCAAAAATCTTACAGAGTATATATTCATATTCGCCAAAACCCGCCCTGAAAACCGACGTACGCAATGTTTCAAGGAGATTTTGACGAATACACGGCATGTGCCCGAGGGGATTCGAACCCCTAGTCTTCAGAGTCGGAGTCTGATGCATGATCCGATTATGCTACAGGCACATATTTCGGCGATACTTTCTTCAAATACACCGCCGATATCATCATACATTAAAATCTTTGTTTTGGCTATCTTTTTGATAAGGAATTCATTAAAAATTCAGAAGTTGCTCATCCGATCCGCCTGCCCCCCCCTTGTTCTCCAGTTCATCCGAAAAACAGAATCGGTCAAAAAAATAGCAAGCGCGATGGATCCGGCGATCTGCAATGTCTCCGCAAAATAAAAATCCGACAAACTCTGCTCATTGTGAATCAAATAATACACACTTCGGTAAATCGATCCGCCGGGCACAATCGGCAAGATACCCGCCACAAAAAACACCGACACGGCGGATTTCAAAACTCTTGCAAAAATGTGACTGAGTACGGCAATGATCACAGCCGAAAGAAATGCCACCACCACGATCGAATCGATGTACATCTGTGCAAAAAGAAATCCGATCCATCCCGCCATACCGGTAATTCCGGCATAGGGAATCAGCCGCTTCGGACTTTCCAGTAAAACGGCAAAGCTGATTACCGCAAGAAATGCTCCCAAACCCCGAATCAGCACCATCACATCCTGCCTCCTACCAAGAATATCGCAATGCCCGTCCCGCTGGATACCGCCAGTGCAATTACGATCGCTTCCAGAATTCTTGCCATACCGGATGTATAGTCCCCGTTAAAGGTATCCCGGACTCCGGTCGTAAATGTCACACCCGGCACCATCGGCATAAGCGCACTGATGACCACGGTGTTAAAATCAATCCCCGGCATGACTGTCTTGTACAAAACATGAGAAGTAAGCGTAATTACAAAACTGTAAATGGCATTTCGAAAAAAATAATTAAAGTTCCAACCCGATAAAATCCATTTGACCAAAGCCAATGCCAATCCCGCGACAGCCGCCGCCATACAGGTTCCGATATCTCCCCCGAGCAAAATCGCAAATCCGAATGTCACCCCGATCAAACTGACAAACCTGAGCTTTTCGCCGTATTGAATCTTATGTTCCAATGCAAGCAAAAGCTCATTCGCTTTCTCCAGAACAATCTTTCGGCTGCTCAAATCTCTGGAAATGCAGTTCACTTCATAAATCCGATTGAGATTTGTCGCCCTCTCTTCAACGCGTTCAATCAGGGTAATGGTTTCTTTTTCACATTTTACGGTCAGGGTAATTCCCGTTGCAAGCACAAAAGCCGTCGCCTTGTTATTATTCAGACTCAACATTCGATTCATGGTATCTTCCACACGGAAAATATCCGCTCCGCTGACCAGCAAAATTCTGCCTGCCAGCATGGCTGTATTTGCCAGTAAATGCTCATTCATCAGGCATTCTCCCGAATCATTTTTTTTACTTCCGAAATCCGATCCCGAAGTATTGCCGCTTCCTCGAAATTTAATTCCGCTGCCGCTTTCAGCATGCGTTTTTCGAGTTCCCTGGAAAGTTTTCTCAATTCTTCCATACTCATGGATTCCGGATCTTTATCCCATGACTTTTTATCCGTCATGGCAGCCTTGGATATGGCAATGACATCTCTTACCGCCTTGCGGATGGTGGTCGGAGTAATGCCGTGCTCCACATTGTATTTTTCCTGAATCTCACGCCTTCGATTGGTTTCGTCAATGGCGCGTTTCATCGAATCGGTGTAGTGATCCGCATACATGATCACATGCCCATCGGCATTTCTTGCCGCTCGCCCGATGGTCTGAATCAGCGAAGTTTCACTTCTGAGGAATCCTTCTTTGTCCGCATCCAAAATGGCCACCAGACTGATTTCCGGAATATCCAGACCCTCTCGCAAAAGATTGATTCCGATCAGCACATCAAATACATCCAGGCGCATATCCCGGATGATTTCGGCTCTTTCCAAAGTATCGATGTCGGAGTGCAGATATCGCACCCGAATGCCGACTTCCTTCATAAACTCGCATAAATCCTCCGCCATCTTCTTGGTCAAAGTGGTAATCAGCACCTTGTTTTTTGCTTCGACTTCTTTATGAACCTCGGAAATCAGATCATCGATTTGCCCGTTTACCGGACGCACTTCCACCCTCGGATCGAGCAAACCGGTCGGACGGATGATCTGCTCCACTCTGGCAAGTTCATGCTCGCTCTCATATACAGAAGGTGTTGCCGAAACAAACAGCATCTGGTCAATTTTACTTTCAAACTCGGAAAATTCCAACGGCCGGTTATCCAGCGCCGACGGCAGACGGAATCCGAAGTCCACGAGCGTCGTCTTTCTTGCCCGATCTCCCGCAAACATCCCCCTTACCTGCGGCAAAGTGATATGCGACTCGTCCACAATCATCAGAAAGTCGTCTTTAAAATAATCGATCAAGGTATACGGCGGTTCCCCCGGCTTCCCTCCCGTCAAATGTCTGGAATAGTTTTCAATCCCGGAACAAAATCCGGTTTCCCGCATCATTTCCACATCAAAATGCGTTCTTTCGTCGATTCTCTGCGCCTCGATAAATTTCTCTTCGGATTTGAAATATTTCACCTGTTCATCGCATTCTTTTAAAATCTCCTCCGTTGCGGCAAGCAGTTTATCCGGTGCCACGACATAATGCGAGGCGGGAAAGATTGCGATATGCCCAAGTTCACATACCACATCCCCCGTCAAAACATCGATTTGGCTGATTCTGTCCACTTCATCCCCGAAAAATTCCACACGATACGCCTCCTTGGATGCGTATGCCGGAAAAATCTCCACACTGTCACCGCGCACACGAAAAGTACCGCGATGAAAGTCCATATCATTGCGGTCGTACTGAATGTCGATGAGTTTGCGAATCACATCATCCCGATCCTTCTCCATCCCGGGGCGCAGGGAAACCACCATCTCATTGTAATCGATCGGGCTTCCCAAGCCATAGATACAGGACACGGACGCCACAATGATTACATCCCTGCGTTCACTGAGTGCTGCCGTGGCGCTGTGGCGAAGCTTATCGATTTCATCATTGATGGATGAGTCTTTTTCAATATAGGTATCCGTGGACGGAACATAGGCTTCCGGCTGGTAATAGTCATAGTAGCTCACAAAGTACTCCACGGCATTCTCCGGGAAAAACTCTTTAAACTCACTGTAAAGCTGTGCTGCGAGAGTCTTATTGTGGGCTATGATCAAAGTCGGTTTTTGCAGTTCCTGTATGATATTTGCCATCGTAAATGTCTTACCGGAGCCGGTAACCCCCAGCAAGGTTTGAAATTGATTCCCTTCCCGAAACCCCTTTACCAGCTCGGCAATCGCCTGTGGCTGATCCCCGGTTGGACGATACTCGGAATGCAGTACAAATTTATCCATGATTTTCAGAATCTACTTTCTGTCCATGGCAAAGTCAATCGCAATCACGATCGCCAGAACCGTTCTCTCATCCACACTGTCCAGTACATCAATTTCAAAGCTGTCGCCGAAAGCCATCCACACTTTGTGGATGTGCGCAATCACATTGTTGCCGTCCATAACCTGATAATCATGTCCCCAGAAATCACCGTCCACATTCCATCCGATGCCGTTAATTGTATACTTCGGCTTAAAAAAGGAAATCTGTTGCGCCACCTGCGCCACTTCCACACCATCAATCATGATTGTAAATTTCGGAAGCCACTGGAACAGTTCCTGTTTTATGAAAGCAACCTCTCTGTCCGATCTGTCGTATACGGTCAGCTGCTTTCCGAGCGAGAGAAATTTCCCTTCAATGCGATAAACATCCTCACCTGCTTCGTTTTTAATGAAGAACTTTTCCTTTAAAGAAAAGAGCTTCTGCTTCATATATAACTTTGCCATATTATTATCACTCCATATTCTTTGCATTCGAGCCTGCCCGATGCATTCTCTTTATTTTGCGCATGCCCCGATGATCCGGGCATGCGCAAATGTCGCCATATCAACACTTCCTTAGGGAAACACTTTATCAGCACTTCCTCAGACATCCTTAAAACGGATCGCCGCACTCCGGGCAAAACTTCGGTGTACTCTCGCCCGCTCCCGGCTTCCATCCGCATTTGTCGCACACTGCCCCCTCCGGTTTCCTGTTTCCGCAGTCACTGCAGAATTTTCCGGTATTTTGTGTACCGCAGGAACATGTCCAGGAATTGGTTTCCGGCTTCGAACTGCCGCAATTTCCGCAAAACTTTCCGGTATTCCCGTCGGTTCCGCAGGAGCACTTCCAACCTTGTGCCGCCGGAGCACTCTGCTGTACCGGTTGCTGCGCCTGTTGTTGCCCCATCTGGAACAGATTCGCCGCATTCATACCGCCCGCATTACTCGCCATATTCATTCCGGCAAACGCCATCATCGGTCCGGTGGACGTATTGGATGCCGCAGACTTCATCGCTTCCGCCTGTGCCTGTACCAAATGCGCCGCCGCCATATTGCTGTTTCTGAACACCGCACTCTTTTGCAGTTCCTTTATCATGTCTTCATCTTCTTTTGGAGCCGTTACGGAGTTCACACCGAAAGAAGAAATCGCAATTCCGAATCTCTTGGTCCATTTCTCTGCCAGCTCTTCATTCAGCGCATCGCAAAGCTCTTTGGTATGGGTTGTAAGTGTGGAATAGCGAATCCCCATCGCGCTGATTTTTCCGAAAGCCGGCTGCAATGCCGTCAAAATATCACTGCGAAGCTGGGAATCAATCCCTTCTCTGTTGTACTCATCCTCCACATTTCCGGAAATATTCTTGTAGAAAAGCATCGGATCCACAAGTCTGTATGCAAATTCGCCATGACAACGAAGCGAAATGTCGATATCCAAACCGATATTGGTGTCCACCACACGAAACGGAACCGGATTCACCGTTCCGTATTTGTTGCCTAAAATCTCCTTGGTGTTGAAATAATACACCCTCTGATCCTTCCCGGTTTCGCCGCCGAAACTCAGACGTTTCATATATTGCTTGAATGTCGCCACAATGCTGTCACCCAGATTCCCGGTAAAGATACTCGGCTCCGTGGATGTATCGTATACGAACTCTCCCGGCTCCGCGCAGAATTCTACGATAAAGCCTTGATCCACAATCATCATCGCCTGACCTTCATTGACCGTGACCACGGATCCGTTTGTGATCAGATTGTCACTGCCCTTGTTAAAGCCTTTTTTCGTGCTTCGCTTCTCACCTTTTTTTACCAAAACATCGCTTTCCAGCGTCGGACAGTAAAAAAACTCACGAAACTGATCGCCTGCCACGCTGCCTGCCAATCCAATCGCACCTGATATAAGTCCCATATTTCGCTCCTTTTCTTTATTTTTTCGGATTTGAAATCAGCGGATCCGAAAAATGCTCTGCAGTTGAAATGCCGTGGCGAAAGCCTTTCGATCTGAAACGCCGTGATGAAAGCCTTCCGACCTGAAATACCGTGATGCCGCGGCAAAGTTCTCTGATTCCTCGCGCTTTCATTATACTATCTTCCACCTGAATTATCAAATATAAAACAAAAATTTCATGAGTATCGGCACAAATATAACGGTTTTGTTTTGCTATCCGCAGTCATGCAAACTATATGAACACACAGGCACCGACGCAAACGGAACCGTTTTGGCTTTCGTGAACCGTCAAACCGACGATTTCACAAATTCTTCACATTCCAAACACGATATTTCAGTTTATTTTGGCTTTGGACGGTATGATGGTTTCAAAAGGATACGGAGGTCATTATGAATACTAAAAAAATAGCTCTCATCCCGGCCTATGAGCCGGATCGAAAACTGATTGCATTATTGAAAGATTTAAGTCAAACCGAAATGGACATCATCGTCGTGAATGACGGCAGTGACACGAAGTATTTGCCGATTTTCGAAGAAGCAGGCAAATACGCCAAGGTATTGAACCATGTCGAAAACTTCGGAAAAGGCAGGGCACTCAAGACCGGCATGCGTGAAATCCTCACCTCGTATGAGGGGAATTACATTGTTGTAACTCTGGATGCGGACGGTCAGCACACGGCAAAAGACGCGGAAAAAGTTGCCATCTGCTCCATGCAGAACCCGAATGCCCTGATTTTGGGAAGCCGAAAACTTAGTGGCGATATTCCTCTGCGAAGCAAATTCGGCAATACCGTCACCCGATTCGTATATTTCATGGCTGCCAAAACAAAGGTTCACGATACGCAGACGGGACTCAGAGCCTTTACAAATCGGAATATCCAAAAACTGCTGCATATTCGCGGCGAACGATACGAATACGAAATGAATGTGCTCCTGGAAGCTCCGAGACTCGGAATTGAAATCAAGGAATCGGAAATACAAACCATATATTTGGATAATAATTCCTCTTCGCATTTTGACTCCGTTAAGGACTCATTCCGAATCTACAAGGAGATTTTGAAATTTTCAGCATCCTCTTTCATGAGTTTTCTGCTGGACTATGGCTTATTCTCACTGCTCACCTTACTGACGGGGCAGCCGCTTCCGTCAAATATTGCAGCCCGATGCGTAAGCGGCGGATTCAATTTCATGGTGAATAAAAAATACGTCTTTCGGTCCGGAGTGAACACGAAGAAAGCGGCGATGAAATACTTTGCACTTGCCCTGCTGCTTCTGATCGGAAACACCGCTTTCCTTTCATTTTTAACAAAGGGTCTGATGATCAATGTTTTTCTTGCCAAGATACTGACGGAAATCACATTTTTCTTTATCAGTCTGTCGGTCCAAAAACACCTTGTTTTCAGCGATGACGACTCGAAAAAGAAAAAGTTTGTCGCAAAGGCACTCAATATCGGCTTGACAAGTCTGTTGCTTGGTTTTACGACTTACATCGGTCTCGACACCTTTGTTATTACGAAGGTCTATGCGACGGCATATACCCCAAGCACCGCTCTTTCCGTGCAAAATGCATCGGGCACAACCGCTTCTGCTGACAGCACCGCTTCAACCGGCACCACCGCTTCTGCCGAAGCCACGGCTTCTGCCGACACGCTGGCAACTTCGGTCGACACAACCGGTATACAGGCGGTTTCCACCGACACGACCTACAAGGATGCCAACATGGAAATCACACTCAGCACCCATTATGAAAACAATTCCTACATCTATGTTGCCGATATCAAGCTGAGTTCCGCCGAATATTTGAAGACTGCGCTTGCTCAAAATCTTTACGGAAAAAATATAACCGCAACCACTTCGGCAACCGCCAAGGCCAACAATGCCATTCTGGCCATCAACGGCGACTACTACGGTACACAGGAAAGCGGCTATGTGATTCGAAACGGTGTTTTATACCATTCGACGGCAAAAGCCAATAAGGAAGATCTTGTCATCTATGCCGACGGAAGCTTCGAAATCATCAACGAAAGCGAAATCACGGCACAGGAATTGATGGACAAGGGCGCCGTTCAAGTGCTTTCCTTCGGTCCCGGTCTGCTGATCAACAATCAGATTGAGGTGACGACGGAGGACGAGGTCGGCAAAGCCATGGCAAGCAATCCAAGAACCGCCATCGGACAGTATGACGATTTGCATTATGTCTTCGTGGTATCGGACGGCAGAACCAACGAAAGCGTGGGACTCTCCCTGTATCAACTCGCGGAATTTATGCAGAAACTCGGTGTGAACACCGCCTACAATCTGGACGGCGGCGGTTCCAGCACCATGTACTTTAACGGGAATGTGGTAAACAATCCGACAACCCGTGGAAATACCATCAAAGAAAGGGCGGTGAGCGACATTGTATACATCGGATACTAAAAGAATGAAACAACATTTAAAAGGATATTTACTGGCAACTCTATGCACGGCTTTATTCAGTACGGCATACGAACAATTCTCCCATGAAGTATATTCTCCGTTTATGATACTTGCATTTCTCATCCCGCTTGGCGGAGGTCTGATCTGTTTTACACTGTATAAACTGGGGATGCTGCCGAATACATTAAGTTTGCATCTGATGAATTTCGGACTTGCATTTTTCACATTCGGAAGTTTGTTCATGGGTGTATTGGAAATCTACGGTACGACGAACGGTTTGATTATATTCTATCCGATTGCAGGCGGAATCTTGATCCTGCTCGGCATCCTTGCCAACTTTGTACCGAAACTTTCCGCTTCATGATGCGAATCCGGAGCACCGGTCAATCGGGAACAGCCGACGGTAAATCCGGCATACAAGACGATCACAAACACATCTTAATCGAGTAGGAGGCGGTGACTAACCGCCGTCCTCTCACACCACCGTGCGTACCGTTCGGTACACGGCGGTTTCAATAGTTGACGTGCACCGACTGATAGGCTGTGGCTAAATCGTAAAAGCCACTGT
>JBHAEV010000104.1:0-5043 GCA_041855735.1 Lachnospiraceae bacterium | reverse complement strand
TGGAAAAAGTAAAAACGGGAATTGCAGGACAGTATGAATTGCTGGTGGAAACAAAGGAAGATTTTGTGCTGCAGGATGTGCAGTACGGAAAACTTCGCTTTATCGTACCGATTCGGATTGAATAGATTTTGCAGGAGGAAGTGAACGGATGAACAGAAACAGATTTACGGCGGGATTGCTGAGTCTGGCACTGCTGCTGTCAGGCGTGAATGCAACATTTGCCGGTACACAAACCCGGATATACGAAGAAGGAGTGCACCGGACGGAAAATCAGGATGAAGAACTCGAGTTTTCCACTGCGGATCAAAACAATCGGGATCCTTTGTCGGAAAATGAAGCAAAAAGCGATTCCGTGCCGACAAATCCGGTCAATCGGGAAGATCGACCGGCGGTGGAGCTGGATATTGAGAATTTGTCCGAGGACCAAAAAACTCCGGAGAGTGATCTTTTACAGGAGGAGAATAAAAAACAGCGTATTATCGTGGAGCTGGAAGGCTCTTCCTTACTGGAGGAGGCCATTGAGCGAGGGGGCGAGTACACGGATTTGCCGCAGGAGAGGATCGAGAGCCGTAAGCGGGAGATGAAGGTGCAGCAAAACGAGGTGCTGCATGAGCTGAAGGAAAAGGAAATCGAGGTCGATACCGCGGACAAAAGACATTATGACACAGTCATGAATGCGGTGGCACTGGAGGCGAACGAGGAGGACATTGAAACCATCGAGGCGCTGGAGGGGGTCAAGAGAGTCTACATTGCGCAGGAGTACGAAAGGCCGCAGCTGCATTCTTCCAAGGACATTGTCGGAGCATCGTATGCATGGGATACCCTGGGTTACAAGGGCGAGGGCACGGTGGTGGCGGTGATCGATTCCGGCATTGATTATCGGCATAAGGCATTGCGCATTGATGAAGATGCCAAGGTAAAGTTGAGCAGGGAAGCGACGGAAGAGATGATCCGGGAGCAGAAACTGCCGGGGAAATATTACAGCTCAAAAGTACCCTATGCCTACAATTACTATGATCTCAGCAATCATTTGAAATGCAGTTACAGCGTGATGCACGGAATGCATGTGTCCGGCATTGTCGGCGCCAATGACGAGAGCGGTACGGTGCGCGGACTGGCTCCGAACACGCAGATTCTGGCAATGAAAGTATTCTCGGACGATTTGCGTTATCCGACCACATTTACGGATGTCTGGCTCAAGGCAATGGACGATGCGCTGGCATTGAAGGCGGATGTGATCAATATGAGTCTGGGAGCGGCGGCAGGATTTTCCATGGAAGACCGAAGCTATCCCGAGGTGGAATTGATACGCAAGGCAAGGCAGGCGGGTGTTACGGTCGTGATCGCGGCGGGAAACGATGCCGAGATCAGCAAGGGCAATTCCTACGGGGTAAAGCCCTTTGTCGAGAATTACGATACGGCGGAACTGGCAAGCCCTGCGGTGCATGAGGACGGATTTGCGGTTGCTTCCGTGGAAAACAAAACGCAAAAGGTGAACATTGTCCGCTGGATGAAGGACAATCAGCAAATGCAGGAAGCGGTGCATCTGTACGGACCGGCACAGAGTCTGATCAAGGGAGCTTTCGTGGATTTGAAAAAGGGAGAAGACAGTGCGATCGTTTCGGAAAAGATACAGGGAAAAATTGCACTGCTGGAGTATCCGGCAAGAGGCGATATGCAAAAATACGCGCAAAAACTGCAAAAAATTGTGGAATGCCAACCTCTGTCAGTGGTTCTGTACAATGCAAAGGAATTGGCGGATCAGCTTGGCAGCAATATCGATTTGCAGGGAGAGGCGGGCAATTATGTTGTCATCCGTATGAAGCGCAGCACCTATGAAAAGATTGCAGAGGCGAATTCACAGCTGGAAATACCGGGCATCGAGCAGGAGATTGCAAATCCGCAGGAGGGAAGAATGTCCGCCTTTTCCTCATGGGGACCGACGCCCGATTTGCGGATCAAGCCGGAAATCAGCGCCGTCGGAGGAAATGTGTATTCCACGGCGGAAGAGGACCGGTACAAAAACATGTCCGGTACCTCGATGGCGGCTCCGCAGGTGGCAGGTGCGGCTGCCGTACTGCGGCAGTATCTGCGGGATCGAAAGATTCCGACGGACAATGAGGCGGATTTTGTCAAGCTGTTGTTGATGAATACGGCAAAGCCTTTGGAAGATCCGGAATCGGAGGGCGGCACTACGCCGTATTTTGTGCGTCGTCAGGGTAGCGGAGTCATGATGCTGGACAAAGCCCTGCAAAGCAAGGTGGTTGTCAGGGCAAGCGGAACCAATGACGACTTCAAAGACGGAAAACTGGAGCTGAAGGAACTGGAGGAAAAGCGATTTGATGTAAATCTGGAATTCGAAAACTTTTCGGACACGGACAAGACCTACTATATCAGCATGACGGCATTGCGCGAACGGATGGACAGTGACGGCAGAAGCGGCCACAGCGCTCCGCTCGGCGGAAATCAGGATCAGTTTTATGAACAGGTGCATGTGCCTGCCAACCGAAAAACCGAATTTCATTTTACGGCGGATTATACCGATACCGATCTGGAAAGGAATCAGTTTTTGGAAGGTTTTATCCATATCAATGATGCGGAAGAGTCGGTGGATTTGAATGTGCCGTTCCTCGGTTTTTACGGAGACTGGGATACGCAGAAGTCGATCGACGCCTTCACCGTGCCGGAACTGGATGCCGAGGGCAGACCGGTGCAGTTTTATGTGAATCAGGAACTGAATGTCAGTTCCTCCGCATTTTCCACGAAACGGATGCTGCCGCTGCCGATTGTGGACAGGATGATCTACTTTTCTCCGGAGGGGATTTACCATTCGGAAGCGGCGGTCAGGCTGGCACCGCTTCGAAACATGTCCGAAATTGAATACTCGATTCTGGACGGGGAAAGCATGGAAGTTTTGCGGGTACTGGGCGTTTCCCATTCGGTTCGAAAGCTGAGCCGGCTGGGTCGAAACAACAGCTTCCGAATGATGCCGGATTCCGTCTGGGACGGCAGAATTGACGGAAAAACAGCCGAAGAGGGCAAGACCTATATTTATCAGATCAAGGCAAAACTGAATACCATCGACAAAGCCGAACAGATCTATCGCTACGCCATGCGCGTGGACAAAACGGCTCCCTACTTTATCGGAAAAGCAAGTTTGACAAACAAAGATCATGATCGGCAAAGAGAAGTGCAATTTAAGGTGAACGACGCCGGAAGCGGCATTCAGGACATTTATATTCAGTCCGTGAAATATGACAGAAATCCGCTCGGCAATGGGTATATCGGTGCGCCGAAGTACGGAAAATATACGAAACTCCGCTTTGTGGAGGAAGAAAGCGTAAACGGAAACGTTTTGCCGAAGGTGGAAGACGGCAAGGTGAGTATCCCGACCGGCATGGTGCCGATGAATGAAAGCGACAGCGGTGAAGTTTTTGTATGCATCAACGGGCATCGCAATAAAGAGGTGGAAGTCATTTGCCCGTATTTTGCGGATACATCCCATATTCAGATTGCATTGAAGGACTATCTGAGCAATCGAATTTCCACAGAGTTGGAAAGCGGTGTAACGGAAAATTACAACAGCCTGCAATTCCTGAATTTCTACAATTCCATCCGGGAAAATCAGGTAAAGATCTTTGTCAACAATGAGCCATTGCAGCAGTACCTGTACAGCACGACGGCAAAAAAAGCGGAGATTCGCATGGAAATACCGGTGGAAGACAAGCATCTTGCCACCCTGTACATCAAGAAATCCAGATATCGGACGGATTATATTCTGAATGAGGATAAGCCGGATACGGAAAATGTGAGAAAGTACAATTTCCGATACGATAAAAATACAAGGAGCGTATTCTTTACATTGGATCCGTTTGAGGGAAATTGTGAAATCATCACCGGATTTAAAAACGGAAAGATGCCGGAAATGAAGGAAGAGCAGGAGATTGAACTGGATTTGTCCGAAATTTCCATGGAACAGTTTAAGGAAATCCGGCTGAACAATCAAACTCTGCGTCCAAAGAATTCGCCTGTAAAGACGAAAACGGGACGATTGAAGCTGCAGCTGGTGTACAAAGAAAACGCAAACAAGCAAATCGAACGGATTCTCATAGAGCAGAACAATCAGGAAAAGCTGCTTCGAAGCGCCTCATACTTTGATCTGGAGGAGGGCAGAGTTTCCGGATATTCCGCATCCTCATACGGGATTCATATTTACGATGATCTGAGTGCCGATGCAAAAATCCGGATTATATTCAAGGATGGCGCAGGCACCGGGAAATCCATTGCCACTTCGTCCAACGCCAGCCCGTCGAACGCATTCAGGAGGGAATGGGAGATTCCGGGGACAAAGCAGGCGGATCATGATGATGACAAGGACAAGGATGAGGAAATCCATTTGGACAATGTGGACGACAGCAAGTACAAGTATCCGGTCATTTTTCTGACCGCTCCGAAACTTTTGGAAGTGTTCAGCAAGCAGAGCGCACCGGAGGGCGTGATCGAGGTGAAGGGCTTTGTCGGCAAGGTCAAGAATGCGGACAGCATAGACAAGATCGAAATCAAGGTTTTCGATGAGCTCGGGAATCCGGTTTCCGAAACCGTCGAAATTGACGGCAATGAACTGACCAGAAAGGGACTTCGTCACAAGGACATGGGAAAGACTTTGTATACCGGTTACGCCTACCATTTCGACAGAGAAATCAAGGTGGAGGGGTATGCGCTGACCATTCGGGTTGATGTGCTGACAAAGGCGGGAGAACGCGCAACCATCGCCAGACGGGTTCTGTTCGATTCCAAAGAACCACAGTTTTGCTGGGAAGTGAGGAATCGGGAGTTGAACAGTGACAAAGCTGTTTTGCAAATTCATGCCGAGGACAATGCCTTCCGTTTGAAAGTGTATCGAGGGGATTCACTGATCGCGAGTGTGGACAATTCGGCGCAATCTCTGTTTACCGGCGGTTCCAGGGCGGAGAAGGAGATTACGATTCCTCTGCGGGAAGGGCAGAATGAGATTCGCATCAGTACCGTGGATCTGGCGAATCA
>JBHAEV010000103.1:0-4167 GCA_041855735.1 Lachnospiraceae bacterium | reverse complement strand
GCCATCCAGACTGTTCATACAAATGCTTTCGAAACCCAGTTTTGCACGAACATACTCTCTGTCCAGCAAAAATGTCGAAGTCGCCAGAGCCCCGCATCCGAGCGGCAGGGCGGCGGTACGTCTTTTCGCCTCCTTCAGTCTTTCGATATCCCGCAAATACATCTGCGCATACGCCAGTAAATGATGCGCAAATGTAATCGGCTGTGCCCTCTGCAAATGCGTATAACCCGGCATAATGGTGTTGATGTTCTCCTTTGCCTTCTTCACCAGTGTACGAATCATTTCTTCCAGCAAATCCACGATTTCGTCCGTCCGGTTCATGGAGTACATCCGAAAATCCAGGGCAACCTGATCGTTGCGACTTCTGCCCGTATGCAGTTTTTTGCCCGCATCCCCGATTCTCTCGGTCAGCTTCGCCTCGATAAACATGTGAATGTCTTCGGCATTTTCGTCAATCGTCAATACCCCGGTTTCCAGCTCCTCCCGGATTCGGGTCAATCCGGACTTGATCTTGGAATAATCCTCCTCCGAAATAATGCCCTGTTTGCAAAGCATCTTTGCATGAGCGATGCTTCCCGCAATATCCTCTTGATACATCCGCCGGTCGATGCGAATGGAAGAATTAAACTCCTGCAAGCGCAAATCGCTTTCTTTTTGAAACCTCGCACTCCATAAACTCATATTGACCTCCCGCTTTCTTTGTTACGACTTTTTTGTGACACTTCCGGCTCTCGGCTTTTTCCGCGACGCTGCCGGCTCCGACCGAAAAAACCGACGCCAGACATAAGGGCGCCGGTTGCATATGTTTTACTTCCGATTCTTTTGCTGTACCTTGGCTCTTACCTGTATCGGAAGACCGAAGAGCTGAATGAATCCGGCAGCATCCGCCTGATTATAGGAATCATCTTCTCCGAATGTCGCAATTTCCTCGGAGTACAAACTGTTCACAGATGTTAAGGAAGCCGGGATGATATTTCCCTTGTACAAAATCAGCTCCACATCACCGGTCACATTTTCACTGATACTGTCCACGAATGCCTGCAGTGCATCCCGAAGCATGGTGAACCACTGTCCGTTGTACACAAGCTCGCCGTACTTTTCGGATACCACACGTTTATAATGCTGCGTTTCCTTATCGAGGGTGATGCTTTCCAGCAAATCATGCGCCTTGTAAAGGATGGTTCCGCCCGGCGTTTCATACACGCCGCGGCACTTCATGCCCACCAGACGATTCTCCACCATATCGGTGATACCGATTCCGTTCTCCCCGCCGATTTTATTCAGCTCAAAAAGCAGCTCCTGCCCTTTCATCGTCTTGCCGTTGAGCGCGGTCGGAATGCCTTTTTCAAAATGGATGCTCACTTTGGTTTCCTTGTCCGGCGCCTTTTGCGGCGTCACCCCAAGTTCCAGAATCTTGTCATACATCGGAGTGTTGGCAGGATTTTCCAGGTCCAGACCTTCATGCGACAAATGCCAGATATTCTTGTCCTTGGAATAATTGGTCTCGCGACTGATTTTCAAAGGAATATTCTTGGCGATGGCATATTCAATCTCATCTTCGCGCGATTTGAACTCCCATGTCCGCCAAGGCGCAATCACCACCATGTCCGGTGCGAATGCCTTAATGGCCAGTTCAAAACGCACCTGATCATTTCCCTTTCCGGTGCAGCCGTGGCAGATGGCATCCGCTCCTTCCCGGATGGCAATGTCCACAAGCCCTTTCGCAATAACCGGTCTTGCCAGGGATGTTCCGAGCAAGTAGACATCCTCATACTTTGCACCCGCCTTCAGGCAAGGAAAAATATAGTCTTCTACAAATTCATCCTTCAAATCCAATACAAAACATTTGTCGGCGCCGGTTGCGATTGCCTTTTCCTCCAGCCCCTCCAGCTCATCGCTCTGTCCGACATCCCCGGAAACCGCAATCACCTGTGCATTCGGATAATTCTCCTTAAGCCACGGGATCATAACCGAGGTGTCCAAGCCACCGGAATACGCGAGTACAATCTTCTTAATATCTTCCTTATTTTTCTTTTTCATAGAATCCTCCGAAATGCAATGCAGAAATTAGTTTGTATATTTTATGTATATATATTGCATAATGCGTATACTACTACTCTTTCCGAAATAAGTCAAGCATTTTTCCGATTCATTTTCGAAGGTTTGAACCATTATCCTTTCATTCGTTAACTCCATCCCTCATCGGCGCCATCCTGTTTACATTGTTACATCAGATTGGTCAAAGACCGCATGACCAGATCCACATCCTGATTTTCCAGTTCCCGAATGATGTGCAGATAGGTTTTCTGTGTGGTTGTCATACCGGCATGGCCGAGTCTTCTTGCCACACCAGCGATGGATACCCCCGCATAGAGCAAAATGGATGCATGGGTATGCCGAAGCCCATGAACCGAAATCACCGGTATGTCCAATTTTTTACAATATCGTTCCAGTATATCGTTCACGGTCGAATTATAAACCTTTTCTTTTGTTACAAAAATCGGTTTGTCCGCCGGAAGTTTCCTGACAAGCGTTGCAAACTGCATCACAATCTGCCAGTCGATCTGAATTTTTCTGGCGGAAGACCGGTTCTTGGTCGGTGCAAATCCGCCTCCTTCCTTGTAATTCCATGTCTTGCTGACGGAAAGATTATGATGTGCAAAGTCAAAATCCTCCGGCGTAACCGCCAACGCTTCCGAAAACCGCATCCCCGTCTTTGCAACGAGCAGGATAAACCAGTCCCAGCTGACGGTATCCTCCAGCGTCAGATTTTTCAGCAGCGTGTGCAGTTCGAACTGATTCAGGTATTTCTTCTTTTTCCTTGCCGGTGCCTTCCCTTTGATAATCACCTTTCTTGTCGGATCCCGAGGGATCAGTCCGTCGTCGACCGCATCCAGGATTGCCCCCTTCAGCTGATGATGAAAATCCATCGTTGTCTGGCGCTCGTGTTCTCTGGCATACTCGTTTATGATTTGCTGATAAACCGTTCTTGTTACATCGCAAAGCCTTAAATCCGGAGCCAATCGTTCAATCCATGAAAGACTCATCCAATATTTTGAGAGTGTCACATCTCGTATTGCCCCCTCTTTGTAGACCGCAATCCAGTTTTTATAATACTCCTTCAGCGAATCGGTCGCATGAAACTCACTTCGCATAAGTCACTCCTTCCTGCGCCGATGAAGGATCGACCTTCTCATCACTCCGCTTCGTCCTTGCACGGGTTCGGAATATCGCACCCGTCGGAGAGAATGAAATCCGTCAGCAGCTTATCCACACGATTGTTTATCAGAAAGGGCGGAAGCGTTTTTCCTTCAATGCTAAAAAAATAGTCCTGTGCTTTGTCCATGACCACGGATGCCTTCAAATCATTGAATCGCCCATACTCATTCAGTTTCTCCTTGGACATATGGGATTCCATGATATCGGTCAGCAATTCCTGCGAAACGCCCAGATAGTCCACAACCCTCCGGATCTGCTCGTTTTTTTCATTTTTCGCATATTCCTGGATATAATCCCGAAAACTCATTCCGTTTACGAGAATTGCATCCCCGGTCTGTACATCATGAAGAAAGTGATTCGCATAACGCTGTTCTTCCTGCGACAGAAATGCAAATGATTTATGAAGTTCCTCCAGCATTTTCTCCACTTCTTTCGGATCCACATCGGGATTTTGAAGCTGCTTCTTCCATTTTTCAAACCGTGAATTCATATAATCATTGTCAATGGTTCCGGTATTCTGTTCCGTCAGATAGGGATCGATCGGAAATGTAATCTCTTCCTCTTCTTTGTCGGAATCGCTGCCGGGTGTGCGAAGTTCCTTGTATCGCAAAAGCAGAATCTCATACTGCTCCCGTGTCGGAATCCGAATGATCCTCTCATTTTGCGACACATCCTCCGTATCCGTTCTTGATGAATACTCCGTTTTCTCCCATGTAAAACCCTGAATTTCGGCAGCCTGAAGATAGGTGGAAAATTCTCGAAACAGCTTGGCGAATTTCGCCCTGGAAGGCGTATCCTTCGGCAGTGTATCCATATCCGGAACACCGGCATTTTGAAATACTTCCACCATATCCTTGAAGGTGCGATTCATATGTTCCACATTGTCCGGCAAATGATCCGCAAACAAGCCCTGCGGACGGTCGCCGGAATACAATTTGACCGCTTCCT
>JBHAEV010000102.1:0-6984 GCA_041855735.1 Lachnospiraceae bacterium | reverse complement strand
CTCGGAAATGTCCACGCTCTCCACTTCACCGATCAAAATCTTGGTGTTCTCCGGCACATTTACACCGGCAAGCTCCGCAATCTTTGTCGCCGGCTGACCGACAATCTTGGCATTCAATGCGCCGTTTATGATAATGGTCTTACGAACCTTGTCAATCTCCGCTTTCTTCAGGAAATAACATCCTCTGTCCGCAAACTCCTTCTTAACCTGATCGTAGACACCTTCCAACACGGTCACGCTCTGCTCGGAAGCACAGATCATACCATTGTCGAAGGTTTTGGACAGAATGATGGAGTTGACCGCCATGCGTACATCCGCGGTATCGTCGATGATTACCGGCGTATTTCCCGCACCGACGCCGATGGCCGGTTTACCGGAGGAATATGCCGCCTTTACCATGCCCGGACCGCCTGTGGCAAGGATGATGTCCGCCTCATGCATCACTTCATTGGTCAGTTCCAAAGACGGCACATCAATCCATGAAATGATTCCCTTCGGAGCTCCCGCCTTCACGGCAGCCTCAAGCACGATCCTGGCAGCGGCAATGGTGCAATCCTTTGCTCTCGGATGCGGACTGATGATGATGGCATTTCTGGTCTTAAGCGCAATCAGTGTCTTGAAAATCGCCGTGGATGTCGGATTGGTCGTCGGAATTACCGCCGCCACCACTCCCATCGGCTCCGCAACCTTGGTAATGCCGTATGCCTTATCTTCCTCAATCACACCGCAGGTCCTAGTGTTCTTATATTGATTGTAAATGTACTCGGAAGCGTAATGGTTCTTGATCACCTTATCTTCCATCACACCCATTCCGGTTTCCGCAACCGCCATCTTTGCCAGAGGAATGCGTGCCTTGTTTGCGGCCATCGCCGCCTCATAGAAAATCTTGTCCACCTGTTCCTGCGTGTAGGTAGCAAAAATTGCCTGCGCCTTACGAAGACTTGCAAATTCCTGCTGCAATCTCTCCACACTGTCAATGATCGGTCTTTCCGCCGTCTTTACTTCTTTTGCCATAGTCCAACTCCTTTCAAAGAGATGCGTTTCCATTTTGGAATATTACCGCGAACCGCCCGGAATCTCAAAGAACAATCCATGGCATGCCCTTCAAAACTCCGTTCTCTTTCGCCTTACAAGATATAGTATAGCCCATTGTTATTTAATTGTCAATCTTGTTTTGATATTTTTTTAACTATTTCTGATGCAATCGGAAACTAAGGGAAACGCTGATTAAAGCGTTTCCCACGCCGGATTTGCACCGCAAAGCGGTAAATTCCTTTGCAAATCCGTGCGATCCTCCGGAGGATTCTAAGGAATTGCTGATTAAATCAGCAATTCCTTAGAGCTTTCCTGCCGATTCTCCATCCGTATGACACTTCCGTTGTCCGCCACATAGGAAATGGCTTCCTCTGTGTCCGGAACAAGTTTACCCGAACTCTCTTCCGACAAACTCCTCAGAAATCCGGCGCGTTTTTCCTCCTCCGCCACCAAATGTATCGTGATTCTTTCCGTGTACACTATACTCTCTCGAATGATTTCGTATTTTTCACACAAATGGTTGAACCTGCCGTAATCCTCATAGCCGATGCAAAATGTCAGTCGATATCCCTGTTTTTCCTCCAGTATCCTGCTTTCCTCGAGTCCGGCAATCAAAGCACTCTGATACGCTCGAATGAGTCCTCCCGTACCGAGCAAAACCCCGCCGAAATACCTTGTCACTACCACACAGATCCCCGCAATCCGCCTGTGCTGCAAAACCTCCAGCATCGGTTTTCCGGCTGTCCCCTGCGGTTCCCCGTCATCGGAACATCGAACGGTTTTGCCGTCCAAAGTAATATAGGCAAAACAATGATGTCTGGCGTCCCAGTACCGTTTCTTTACCGCTTCGATAAAATCAAGGGCATTCTGCTCCGAAACAATGTCGGTTACGTCCGCAATGAATCGGGACTTCTTTTCCACAATTTCTCCGGATTTTCCTTCTATACAAATATACTTTGACATCTTTTTCTCTTTCGTCTTGATGAATTTTTGAAGAAACGCCGTTTTCACGGATTTCTGCGGCATGATTCACCGCATTTTCCAGCGCATTTCAGGCGGATCGTTTCCCGTTCTTGATATAATAGTAGCACTTTTTTTTTCATTTTGGTATAATTATAGTGTTTATCCGTCCAATATTTGAATGCTTTGACTGACAACCGCTTATTTCGGTGCTTTTATGTAAGAACAAAAGAAAGGAAGATATTCAATATCCGGTACAAATATGAATTTTGGAAAGAACTCTACCGATCGGAAGATCAAAGACGCTTCCTCCAGTAGAACCAAGTACACCAATAAGATTTTTTTGCATTTCGGCAAGACCTTGTTTATTGCATCCATTTTTTTCATCGTTATGACCATCAGCCTCGGAATCGGCGTGTTCAAGGGCATTATCGACAGTTCGCCCGATATCGACGTGGAGAGCATTATGCCGCTCGGCTTTGCCACCACCGTCTATGACTCCCGGGGAAATATTACGGATACTCTGGTTATGGCGGGATCGAATCGTGAAGCCGCCGAGTATGATGAAATTCCGAAACATCTGATTGACGCCTTTGTCGCCATAGAAGACGAACGTTTCTGGAAACACAGCGGCATCGATACCAAGTCCATCATGCGTGCCATTGTCGGAGTGATCACGGGCAATTCCTCATCCGGCGGCGGTTCCACCATCACACAACAGCTGATCAAGAACAATGTATTCAGCGGCGGTATGGAAAAGACCTTTGCCGCAAGACTGGAGCGAAAGATTCAGGAACAGTATCTGGCTCTGAAGATCGAGAAGGCGATGACGAAGGAAGTGATCATCACCAATTATTTGAATACCATCAATCTCGGTCAGAACTCGCTCGGCGTCAAGGTGGCTGCCAGAAGATATTTCGGCAAGGAAGTTTCGGATCTGACGATCTCCGAATCCGCCGTCATTGCCGCCATCACCAAAAGTCCGGGCAAGCTCAACCCGATTTCCGGTCAGGAAGCCAATGCCGCCAGACGGGAAATCATCCTGAAGTATATGACGGAACAGGGACTGATCACCGAAGAACAAAGGGATGAGGCACTGGCGGACAATGTCTATGCCCGAATTCAGGATGTCGATACGCAGACCAGGGAAAACAAAACCGTTTACAGTTATTTCACCGATGAGCTGATCGAGCAGGCGGAACAGGCCCTCGTGGATGAGCTCGGATACAGCGACACACAGGCACAGAACACACTGTTCGGCGGCGGTTTGAGCATATATACCACGCAGGATCCGGATTTGCAGAAGATTGTGGACGAAGAGGTCAATAATCCGGAAAATTACGGCGATGTCAAATATGCATTGGAGTGGAGATACACCATTGTAAATACTTCGGGCAATATTGTGAATTACTCGGAGGAAAGCATTAAGAAATATCACAGTGATGTGGGGGACGGTCATACCGGACTTTACAATTCCGTGGAAGAGGCGCAGGCGGATGTCAATCATTACAAAACCAATATCATTACGGACATGGCGGAGGAAAAGGGGGAAACCTTCCACACCATACTCGAGCCTCAGGTCAGCTTTGTGCTGATCGATCAAAAAACGGGGGAAGTCAAGGCGATCAACGGCGGACGCGGTGAGAAAATCACCTCACGTTCTTTAAACCGTGCGACCAATGTAACCCGTCAGCCCGGCTCCACCTTTAAGATCATTTCGGCATTCGGACCGGCGATCGACGCGAAAAATGCAACGCTTGCCACGGTCTATTACGATGCTCCGTACTCCATCGGCAACAAGGAATTTTCCAACTGGTACGAAAACCAGGGATATCTCGGCTGGTCCAATATTCGGGAGGGAATCATCTATTCCATGAATATCGTTGCCGTAAAGACATTTATGGAAACGGTTACCCCGAAAGTCGGTCTGGAATATGCCAAGAACATGGGCATCACCACATTAACCGATGCCGACTATATTCCTGCCGCCGCACTCGGCGGACTGACAAACGGTGTTTCCAATCTGGAATTGACCGGTGCCTTCAGCGCCATCGGAAACGGCGGTATTTTCAAAAAACCCGTCTTCTTTACGAAGATTGTGGACCACAACGGAAAGACCTTGATCGACAATACCGACAATGAGGGGAAGCGCGTATTAAAGGATTCCACCTCCTTCCTGCTGACCGATGCGATGGCGGAATCCATGATTGCCAATCGCAAATTTTCCAGATCCGGCGTAAGTGTCAATTCCACGTCCACAAAGGCGCATCTGGATAATATGAGTGCCGCCGGAAAATCCGGTACCACATCTTCCAATCGCGATGTCTGGTTTGTCGGCTACACCCCGTACTATACCGCCGGGATCTGGGCAGGATTCGATCACAACCAGAAGCTGGATTCCAGCCAGGGAGAAACCTCTTTCCACAAAATCATATGGAAAAAGATCATGGAACGGGTTCATGCGGATAAGGAAAATATCGGTTTTGCACAGCCGTCCAGTGTGGAAACCGCCGTTATCTGCCGCAAGTCGGGCAAACTTCCGATTCCGGGAGTGTGTACCAATGATCCGAGGGGCGATGCCACCTATCAGGAATACTTTGCGAAAGGTACCACACCTACGGAGGTATGCGATCACCACATTCGCACCTCGGTCTGTGCCGTATCCGGGCAAAAGCCGGGACCGTACTGCCCGATTGCCACCAGGGTTTCCATCGTCACACCGGAGGGAGATACCAATGCCACGGATGACACCTACTTTTCATCCCATGTGCGCTGCAGTCTTCACCTGAGCCCTCCGCAACCGCAGGAATCTTCCGGCGACGGTTCCGAAAGTCAGCAGAACAACACGGATGTCCAGACCAATATCATCGCACCGACCGCCGGTGAACGCGGTCCTGCATTCGACAGAAATGCGGGAGTTGTGCGTTCCGGTCCGGGATATCTGCAGCCGGAGACGGAAAATGTACAGGTTGCTCCGGGCAACTGATGCAATGAGTCTCATTTCCCGGATCTTGAATCCGATCGAAAAAGACCGATGCTTTCATTTTACATGAAAGCATCGGTCTTTCTTACTCAAATCCTTGCCACTTTGCTCGCTCTTGCCGCCTCGGAAACAGCTTTGGCAACTTCCGGGGCAACCCGTTTGTCAAAGGCCCGCGGTATGATATAATCTTCGCTCAATTCCTCCTCCGATACCAGGTTTGCGATCGCATTTGCCGCCGCCATCTTCATTTCTTCATTGATATCGCGTGCCCGAACATCGAAGGTTCCCCGGAAGATTCCCGGAAATGCAAGAACATTGTTGATCTGGTTCGGAAAATCACTTCTGCCGGTGGCCACCACTCTTGCACCGCCCGCTTTGGCATCGTTCGGAAAAATTTCCGGAATCGGATTGGCACAGGCGAAGATAATGGCATCCGCATTCATGGTTTCCACCATCTCCTTTGTCACCTGATACGGCGCGGATACTCCGATAAAAATGTCGGCTCCGACCAGCATATCCGCCAAAATTCCCGACCTTTGCTCATGATTGGTCAGATTTGCCATTTCGTTCTTGATTTCATTCATCCCCTCCGCGCGTCCTTTATAAATTGCTCCGACCCTGTCGCACATGACGATATTGCGAAATCCCGCCGAAATCAAGAGTTTCGTAATGGACACCGCCGCCGCACCTGCCCCGTTGACCACAATCCGAACATGTTCTCTGTCTTTTTTTACCACTTTCAACGCATTGAGCAGACCTGCCAGAGTTACGACTGCCGTACCGTGCTGGTCGTCGTGAAAAATCGGAATGTCGCATTTTTCCTTCAGCTTTCTCTCGATTTCAAAGCATCTCGGTGCGGAAATATCCTCCAGATTCACTCCCCCGAAGGAACCGGAAAGCAGATAAATGGTGTTTACGATCTCATCCACATCCTTTGACTTGATACAAAGCGGAAACGCGTCCACATCGGCAAAAGACTTAAACAGTACGCATTTCCCTTCCATAACCGGCATTCCCGCCTCCGGTCCGATGTCTCCGAGACCGAGGACCGCCGTACCGTCGGTAATGACAGCGCAAAGATTATGTCGTCTGGTCAGTTCATAGCTTTTGTTTACATCCTTTTCAATTTCCAGACAAGGCTGGGCTACACCCGGGGTATACGCCAGGGACAAATCTTCTTTCGACTCCACCGGCACCGTGGAAACAACCTCGATTTTTCCGCCCCATTTTTTGTGAAGCGCCAGAGATTCTTCTGCATAATTCATGGTTCTCCTCCTACATTTTCCGTGCATTTTAAAATTGTTCGCATATTTCGGTCGATACCCGTGCATTTCGGGTATGCCTCCATTTGCTGCAGGCATTCCGGGTGTGCTTGCAGCAAGCATTCCGGTTTTTCCTATTTCAGCAACTCCAGCACACTTTCTCCGATGCAGCCCTTTGGCATGGAAAGCCCGAAATTATCCGCAATCGTTGCCCCGACCGCCGCAAATGTGTCCGTTTCCGGAAGTTCCCCGCCGCCTTTGAACGACTTGGAATAAGCGATAAACGGAACTTTTTCTCTGGTATGATCCGTGCCCTTGAATGTAGGATCGGTACCGTGATCCGCCGTAATGATCAGCAGATCCTCCTCCCTCATATTCTCCAGCAACACACCGAGCTTTTCGTCAAACGCCTCCAATTCCTTCGCATATCCGACCGGATCCCTGCGATGTCCCCAGAGTGCGTCAAAATCCACCAGATTGGTAAACACCAGACCCGTAAACTCCGTTTTGGCAAGTTCAATGGTTTGCTCCATGCCGTGTACGCTGGATTTTGAGGTATGCTTTTGGGTCAGTCCCTCACCGTCAAAAATATCATAGATCTTACCGACGGAAATCACATCAAACCCCGCTTCTTTCAAAGCATCCAGCGCGGTCTTTCCGGTCGGTTTTACCGCATAATCGTGCCGGTTGGATGTGCGCTTGAAATTGTCCTTATTCGTTCCGGTGTACGGTCTGGCAATGACT
>JBHAEV010000101.1:0-12917 GCA_041855735.1 Lachnospiraceae bacterium | reverse complement strand
GATATGGCATTGAAAGGGGAGAGCGGAAGGATGGCATCCCTTCGAAGAGTGTCGGAGGAGCCGTATGCGGTGGAATATGTTTCTACGGATATCAAAGAGGTGGCGAATCGGGAAAAGAAAGTACCGAGAGAGTGGATCAATACGGCGCAAAACGGTGTGACCGAAGAGATGATTGCATATCTGACGCCGTTGATTCAGGGAGAAATGTCCTCGAAATTTGAAAACGGATTGCCGTCGTATGTGATTCTTTAAAGTGCAGTAAGGAGGTTTATATGAATAGAGTTGCGGTATTTATGGCAAATGGGTTTGAAGAAATTGAAGCATTGTCCGTTGTGGATTATCTTCGCCGGGCAAATGTTTCGGTGAATATGGTCAGTATCAGTGATGAGGACATGGTTGAGGGGGCACATGGAATTGCCGTGTTATCCGACTCCCTGATTTCCGATTTTGTTTTGGAGGGGTACTCGGCGGTTGTTTTTCCGGGGGGAATGCCCGGAACAAGGCATTTGTATGAGAATGAGAAGGTATTGGAGATTGTAAAAGAGGCAAATCGAAAAGGACTTTGTGTCGGAGCAATTTGTGCCGCGCCATTGGTTCTGTACCATGCGGGAATTCTGGAGGGTAAGAATGTCACTTCTTACCCGAGTGTGGAAAAGGAGCTGAAAGGCGTGATTTATCATAAGGAAAAGGTTGTGGTTGACGAGAATATTATCACTTCAAGAAGTGCCGCAACCGCAGTGGATTTTGCATTGAAATTGATTGAAGTTTTGGTATCGAAAGAAGAAAGCGACAGAGTCGCAAACTCTGTATTTTGCTAAGCTGACACTTATTCAGTGAATCGTTCAAAATACAGATGCATCAAAAGAGAAAAGATATTTTAAAGAATAAGGAGAATCTATGAATATCGTTTGTTTGGATTTGGAGGGGGTGTTTGTGCCGGAAATCTGGGTGGAGTTTGCGAGAGAAACCGGAATCGAGGAGTTGAGGCGCACCACACAGGATGAACCGGACTATGACAAATTGATGGAGTTTCGCATCAATATTTTGAATGAACGAGGCTACGGGATCCGGGAAATTCAGGAAACCATCGAAAAAATCGAGCCCTTTGAGGGAGCGAAAGATTTTCTGGACAGATTGAGGGAAAAGACACAGGTCATCATCCTCAGTGATACCTTTATGGAGTTTTGTAAGCCTTTGATCAGAAAACTCGGAATGCCGACCATCTTCTGCAATTCTCTGGAAATCGATGCAAACAACAGACTGGTAAAGCACATCATGCGCGTGAAGGATTCGAAACTTACAACCGTAAAATGCCTGCAGCAAGCCGGATTTACCACGATTGCGGCGGGAGACAGTTACAATGACATCGGTATGATCAAAGCAAGCAAGGCGGGCTTTTTGTTCCGTGCTCCGGAACGGATCAAGGAGGAGAATCCGCACATCAAGGCATTGGAGGAATACGATGAATTGTTTGCGGAGATTATGAAGAATCTTTAGACGGGATATTCATCTCTCGTCCGCCCCGTCCTCTCATTCGTAAGATCAGAAATATGAGGGGATGGGGCGTTTTCATACTGCCCTGCATTCGCATTCGTCAAATCTCGCGGTAGATATTTGCCCGTATCAAATCCATAATCTCATCCGAATCACGATTTTCCGTTCGAATCTCAATGACTGTGACATCCGGATGATTTGTGATTTCCGGCCAGTATTCATCCGCAGGTGCTCTCAACACTCCCAGTACGGGGGTGTCTTTTTGGAGCTGTTCCAGCACTTTTTTGCGAAAGTGCTTGGCATCGGTTTCGTGCGAACCCAGCTCATCCATAACAAGGAGGGAACAATTCCCGGATTTTTCCAGTGCACGGCATCCCAGCAAATCAAATCTGACGGGGGTATGACAATCCGCCTTTTGACAGATGAAGAGCAGATTCTCCTGCGCGGGTATGGGTGGTTCGTCGACATGATACAGGTGCACGGAGAATTCCTCTTTCCGAAAACGGTCGGTTCGCACCGTAAAAAATCCTCCGACTTTCTCTTTGTAATTCTTCAAAATGTTTTGAATCAGTGTCGATTTGCCGACTTGTTTTTCTCCGGTCAAAAAAATATGTTTTGCCATTTTAAAATTTCCTTTTTAAAGATTCTTATTCTAAACCGCAAAAGAGCAATCCGCTTCATGCACCGGCAGGCAGATGGTTCTTGCGTTGCCGTTCTTATCCTTGACCGTTATGACATCCATGTCGATGCCGTAGACACCTTTCAGACTCTTTGCGGTGATAACATCTTTCGGAGCTCCGAATGCCGCCACCTCTCCCTCTTTTAACATCAGAACTTTGCTTCCGAGCGAAAAAGGATGCTCCGGACTGTGTGTGGACAGAATGATGCAGTAGCCGTTTTTCGCGAGATTACGGACTACATTCATCAAAAGAAGATGATTGGCATAGTCCAGGTTTGCGGCAGGTTCATCCATAATCAGTACCTTCGCGGATTGGCAGATTGCTCTTGCAATCAAAATCAATTGTCTTTGTCCGCCGCTTAGCTGTGTGTATTTTTTATCTGCCAGGTGCAATGCGTTTACTTTTTCCAGTGCCTGAAAAGCGGCATCGCGATCCGAAGCGCCCGGTGTGTCAAAAGAGGAGAAATGTGCGGCTCTGCCCATGATAACCATATCCAACACCGTATATGCATAAACGGGGGAATGGGACTGGGGGATGTATGCAATCTGTTTGGCAAGTTCTCTTGCGGAGAACCTTCTTGTGTCGCGACCGTCCAGCAGAATGCTTCCGGCAGAACGCACGGCGGAACCGAGAATCAATCGAAAAAGTGTTGTTTTTCCGCAGCCGTTCGGACCGACCAGACAGAGAATCTCGCCGGAGTCCGCATGGCAGCTTACGCCCTTGATGACATGGACACCCGGATAACCGCCGTACAAATCGTGAACTTCCAGCAACATCTTTATATCACCCCTTTCTCTTTATGATAAGATAAACAAAAAACGGAGCGCCCATAATGCTTGTTACAACTCCGAGCGGCAGCTCCATGGACAGAGCGGCACGGGCGATATTGTCCATGAGCAGCAGGTAGCAGGCGCCCATCAATGCGGCAGTCGGAATCAGCTTCCCGTAGTCGGCACCGACCAGGGCTCTTGCCAGATGGGGAATCATCAATCCGACCCAACCGATCAAACCGCCGAGGCAGACCGAGGCGGCACTCAACAATGTGGAGGCGATGATAAAAAGCAACTGATATTTCCGGATGTTTACGCCGAGACTTTTTGCCTCCTCTTCTTCCAGCGTCAGGAGATTGATCTGCCAGCGAAATGCAAAGATCAGGGACAGGCCGAGCAGGATGGGAATAAAACTCCACAAAAAGGAGGGCATTGTGGTCTTTGCAAGGCTGCCCATCAGCCAGAATGTAATTTGCTGCAGGACATCATTGGGATCCGCAATGTATTTTATCATGGTGACGCCGGCATTGCACAGAGCCATAATCATGGAACCGGTCAATACGAGACTGAGAATGCGCGAGTGCGCGGATTTGCGGCTGATGAGGCAGGATGCCGCAACCGCCAGAATTCCTCCCGCAAAAGCAAAGAGTTGAATCATCCAGTTTGCGTTGCCGTTCAAGATTGCAAATGCCGCTCCGAGGCTTGCGCCGGACGAAACACCCAGAATATCCGGAGAGATCAGCGGATTTCGAAACATTCCCTGATATGTGCTGCCCGCCACGGACAGAGAGGCGCCGATAAAAACGGCGGATAAAATTCTAGGCAGTCGGATGTTCCAGAAGATGGTTACTGCCTGCGGCAAAACCTCTCCGTGATAGCCGAACTTCATCAAAAATGCATGAAGAACCTGGGAGGGTGTGAGAGGGTAATATCCCACCCCAAAAGAGAACAGTAAATTTGCCGATAAAAGAAACAACATACTCAGAATGAGAATTCGAAAACGATTTTGTCGTAATTTTTCTTTTTGTACTTCAATATGAAACATTTCCATAATTTCTCCAAACTATCATTATTTTTGACGAATGTGAATCGCATTATGAAAGACTGAACTGTTAGTACTTGACAAAGAATAACATCAGTGCTAATCTGAATTCAGCGATATACTTAATAAAGAATAACGAAATTATAACCGAAAACGGAATGGAAGTCAATCTTCGGAGTCTTTGGAATCGGGTTCAAAGTTATGAAGCGTTCCGTACTTTCATGCAGCAACCGGTACCGTTTTGCAACAGTTATTCGTAAGTATACAGCGGGGATATCAATGTATTATGAAGGGAGAACATGATGAAGAAACAGAATTCACTTTTAATTTTGCTGCTGAGTGCGGCACTGGCGATGCAAACTCTTGCCGGATGCGCCCGGTCGGCATCAAGCACCGTACAGGAAACCTCCGTGACGCAGGCGTCCACGGAAAAGGAAACGGAGGCTTCGGAGGAATCGAGCCTCTCGGAGAGTCAGACATCGGAAAGTGCGGTTGCAACGACGCGTGAGATCACGGATATGGCGGGGCGCACGGTTACGATTCCGAATCAAATCGAATCCGCATATTCGGCAAATCCCGTCGCGACCATTATGCTTTACATGGTTTCTCCGAAGCATTTACTCGGCTGGAACTACAAGTTAAACGAAACGGAGAAAGCCTATATCTTAGAGGAGTATCACTCCAAACCGAACTTCGGCATGGGCGATGCCGTGAATTATGAAACGATAATCGCCGAAAACCCGTCGATTGCCATCTTTGTCGGGAAGATCAATGATTCCATCGCGTCGGAATGCGATGCTTTGTCGGACAAACTCGGCGTTCCCGTGCTGGCGGTGGACGGCGATCTCAAGAATTCCGCCGCCGCATTCCGGTTCATGGGGGATGTTTTCGGAGTCAAAGAACATGCCGAAGAACTTGCGGCATATGCGGAAAAAACACTGGAAGATGCAAAGAAATCGGCTGAGATTCCACAGGAGCAAAAAGTCCGACTCTATTACGGCAATGGTGCGGAATCATTGGAAACGGCTCCTGCCGGCTCTTTCAATGCGATGATTTTTGATCTGGTCAATGTCATAAATGTGGCGGATGTGGAGAGCAAAGACGGTTCTCGGGTACAGATTTCCGCGGAACAGCTTCTTGCATGGGATCCGGATATGATTGTTGTGAACGGAGAGCCGAAATCGAGCTTGAGCGGAGCGGATGCCGCCGCTGCCATACTGGGCAATTCGAACTATGCCGATTTGAAGGCGGTCAAAGTCAAACAGGTGTACGGAATTCCGAATGCCCCGTTTGGTTGGATTGAAAGACCGCAGGGACCGAATCGACTGATCGGTGTAAGATGGCTGTTTGCTACCGCCTATCCGGATACGGCGGCGTATGACTTACGGGAAGAAGTCAAGGAATTTTTCAAGCTGTTTTATCATACGGATTTGACGGCGGAACAGGTGGACGATCTTTTGCACATCGTCCGGTGATTGTACTGTTTCAGGTAAGCAGGGCTTTGTGCTTTCCATATGAATGAAGAGAGCAGGCATTCCGCTTTTGTGAAAGACGGAATGCCTGCTTTTGACTGCAAACTTCGTTTTGTTTTTTGCCGGCGGTTTTGCACGGTACGGTTACAAATGGAACGCATCGGTTTATTGCATTTTCCGGACCATTTCTTCCATTGTACGCCACCCGAGTACCGCACATTTTACACGGGCGGGCATGTGGGAGATGTCCTGAAGTGCGATGCCCTCATCGAGTTCTTCGATTTCTTCCTCGGTGGCATTTCCCTTGATCATTCGCACAAAAATATCGCCAAGCCGGAGTGCTTCCGCTTTGGTCTTTCCGATGATCAGATCCAGCATGATATCGGTGGAAGCCTGGGAGATGGCACAGCCGCTTCCCTCAAAACCGCCTCCGACGATGAGATCCCCGTCCGTTTTCAGGCTCAATGTAATATCGTCCCCGCAGGTCGGATTGATGCCCTGCAGTTTCAGATCGGCATCCGGTACATGGACACGATGCATGGGACGGATATTGTGATCGGTCAAAATTTCATTATAAAATGTATTAATCGCCATAGCCCATTTTCCCCCTTATACTTTTGACGGTTTCGGCAAAACGCAGAATTTCGCTTTCCGAATTGTAGAATGCAAAACTGGCTCTGGCACCGGAAGGCATGCCCAGGTGCTTCATCAGCGGCTGGGCACAGTGATGTCCGGCACGAATCGCAATGTTTTCGTGGGAAAGGATTTCACCGATGTCATGGGAATGTACGCCCTCAATGCCGAAACTGATAATGCCGTGATGTTCCTGCGGATGGTTCGAGCCGATGATTTTAATATAAGGATCGTCGCGAAGCTGTTCCAAAGCCAGCGTTGTCAAATGAAGCTCCCTTTTTTCGATGAAATCCATGCCGATTTTTTCGATGAAATCAATGGCACGCCCGAGTCCGACCGCGCCGGCGACATTGACCGTTCCGGCTTCAAATTTATGCGGAACCGGAGCATAGGTAGCCCCCTCTCTGGTGACATATTCGATCATTTCTCCGCCGAATAAAAACGGCGGCATCTTTTCGAGCATTTCTTTTTTTCCGTATAATGCGCCGATCCCCATCGGGGCATACATCTTGTGGCCGGAAAATACCGCGAAATCAACATCCAATTCCTGTACATCCACTTTTGTGTGCGGTACGCTTTGGGAGGCGTCCAGTACCACCACCGCCCCGTTTTCATGGGCAATTTTCGTGAATTCTGAAATCGGATTTTCCCTGCCGATGACATTGGATACATGGGTGACGGCAAAAAGCCTGGTTTTCGGTGATATTACGGCTCTCAAATCATCCGCCGTGATCACACCGGACATATCGCATTCCAGATAGGTCAGAGTCGCTCCGGTCGCTTTTGCGACCTGCTGCCACGGAAGCATATTGCTGTGATGTTCCAGAATGCTGACGATGATTTCATCTCCCTCTTTTAAGAAGGTTCTGCCATAGCTGTAGGCAATCAGGTTCAAACTCTCGGTGGCATTTCTGGTAAACACGATTTCCGAAGCGGATTTTGCATGAATAAATCCTGCCACCTTGGAACGGGCATTTTCGTAGGCGTCGGTCGCTTTTACGCTGAGATCGTACAGACCGCGCATGGGATTGGCATTGATGTTTTTGTAATAGTTTGAGGCGGCCTCCAGCACGCAGCCCGGTTTCTGTGAAGTTGCCGCATTGTCCAAATATGCCAAATCACTGTTTTGAATAAGTGGAAAGTGCTGCCTCAGCAGCACCTCCTCCGGGGTAAGATTATTCTTCATCTTCATATCCTCTCAAATATCCGAGCAGCTTTGATTTTGTCTTTTCATCTTCGATTTTGTTTACAACACCCTCAATCCTTGCCTGCGCGACCATCTCCAGACTCTGTTCTTTCGGAATTCCTCTGGAAGCAAGGTAGAAGAGGAGATCTTCATCGATTTTTCCCATGGTGGCACCGTGATTTCCCTGTACATTTTCTTCGCCGCAGAGAATCACCGGAATACTTCGGTTGATCACCGAATCATCGATGGCAAGCACGGTTTCCTGTTCGTTGCCGTTGGCATCGAAAGCGCCTCGTACCAGTTCAATCGTACCTCGAAATACTTTTTCACAGGTATCGCGGAGAACTCCGTTTACCTGAATATCGCAGGTTGTGTCCGGTGAAAAATGTTGAACATAATAATTGATGTCCAGGAATTCTTTGTTCTTCAGACGATAACCGGTGTCCAGATTGAAATTGGCTCTGTTTCCGTCCAAACGGAAGCGGACGCCATGATAGGACTTTTCACCGTCCAAAATGAGTTGGATCAACTCCACATTGGCATCCGTTGTCGCATGACCTCCGAAGTCGTTTAAGAATACGATATCGGAACCGATGCGCTGAATTTGTACGATTTTAATATTGGAATTGTCCTCCGCAATGACCTTGGTCTGATAACAGAAAAATCCTTCCGTATTCTCGTCGCTGTGAAAGTCAATGATGAAGGTTGCATCGGCATTTTTCTTGGCATGAATTTCCAATATACCCGCATCCGCCGTTTCGGAGTGCGTCACACGGATGTAAACCGGTTCGGAGATGGAATCTTGCAGGGTGAACATCTTGCCTTGGATTTTGTTATCAAACAGAAGCTCGGACACATCATCCCCCATACCGGTCGGCATCATGGAAAACGGGATGACCGGTATGGCAGTTTGATGAAAGAAATCCGGTTTTGTCATCTCTGACGGATCTTTTGCGGTGATATTTTCCACGCTGTCCAAATCCGTTGTTTCGATCAATACATTGCAGTTGCAGAGTTTCTCGCTGAAGCGAACCCTTGCTTCGTTCAGCTTCAACCGATTCCAGGTGATTGCGGGAAGCCGGTTGACAGTTAATTCTTTATTTGTACTCATTTCCCCTCCTAACCTATGCTTCCGATCATTTCCAGACGGATGAGATTGTTCATTTCCAATGCATATTCAAGCGGCAATTCCTTGGACACGCTGTCCGCAAAACCGCTTACGAGCATGGCCTTGGCTTCCTCTTCGGAAATTCCTCTGGACATGAGATAGAATACAGCTTCGTCGCTGATCTTTCCGATACTTGCCTCATGGCCGACATCGGAATTGGAATTGCGGATGTCCATGGCAGGAATGGTATCGGAACGGGAAATATTGTCAAGCATCAAGGATTGACAGGATACGGCAACTTTACTTTCATCGGCTTCCTTGGTCAGCTTCACCATGCTTCGGAATGTGGAAATTCCTCCGCTCTTGGAGATGGAGCGGGTATTGATGAACGAGCTGGTGCGCGGTGCATTGTGTACAACCTTGGCTCCGGTGTCCAGATTCTGTCCCTCACCGGCAAATGTGACGCCGGTAAACTCCATGTTGGAATCGGCACCGTTTAATATGGTCATCGGGTAGAGATAGGATACATGGGAACCGAAAGAACCGGATACCCACTCGATTTTACCGCCTTCCTCGACCTTGGAACGTTTGGTGTTCAGATTGTACATATTCTTTGACCAGTTCTCAATGGTGGAATAACGAAGTCTTGCGTTCTTTCGGACAAACAGTTCCACGCAGCCGGCATGCAGATTTGCCACATTGTACTTCGGCGCGGAACATCCCTCGATGAAGTGCAGATCGGCACCCTCATCGACAATGATCAGGGTGTGCTCAAACTGGCCGGCGCCCTTTGCGTTCAGACGAAAATACGACTGCAGCGGAATGTCGACTTTTACACCTTTCGGAACATATACAAAGGACCCGCCCGACCAAACGGCACCATGCAAGGCGGCGAACTTGTGGTCATTCGGAGGCACCAATTTCATAAAGTGCTCCTGAATCATATCGGCATATGGTCCGTGCAGCGCACTTTCCAGATCGGTATAAATGACTCCCATGGCCGCAACTTCCTCGCGAACCGAATGGTATACGACTTCGGAATCGTATTGCGCACCGACACCGGCAAGCGATTGCTGCTCCGCCTGCGGGATGCCGAGCCGTTCAAAGGTCGTCTTGATATCCTTTGGAACTTCCTCCCAATCCCCCTTCATGTCGGTGTTGGGACGTACATAGGTTACAATTTCATCCATATTGAGATCGGAGATGTCCGGACCCCAGTTCGGAATCTTCAGTTCATTGTATATTTTTAATGCACGAAGACGAAATTCTCTCATCCAGTCCGGGTCGTTTTTTTCGTCGGAAATCCGGGATACGATTTCCGGAGTCAATCCCCCCTCCACACGGAAGAAGTCCTTTTCCTCAAAACGAAAATCGTACATACTTCGATCAATGTCTTCGACAAATGTTTTTTCTTTCACTTGCTTTTCGCTCACGAAAACCTCCTATTTGCTGATGTACTTCTCAAAACCGTGTGCATTGATATCCTTGATCAATTCCGCACCGCCGGTATAGCCGATTTTGCCGTCTGTCAAAACATGGACATAATCGACATTCAATTTATCCACAATCCTGGTTGCGTGGGTAATAATCAGCAGAGAACCTTTTACCTCTTCATGGTACAGACGTACCCCCTCGGAAACGACTTTTACGGCATCCACGTCAAGACCGGAGTCCGTTTCATCCAATATGGCGAGCTTCGGTTTGAGCATGAGCAGCTGGAAAATTTCCGCTTTTTTCTTCTCGCCGCCGGAAAATCCGACATTTAAATCCCGTTTTAAATAGGACGGATCCATCTGAAGGAGATCAAGAATACGTTCCGCCTCTTTCTTGAACTGCAACGGACGCATTCTCACACCGGTGAGTGCCTCAAGAGCCGTCCTTGTAAAATTGCCCAGCGTGATTCCCGGAACCTCGATCGGAGCCTGGAACGATAAATAGATGCCGGCTCTGGCACGCTTGTCGGTGGATTCATCGGTGATGTCCTGACCCAGGAACACAATGCTTCCTCCCGTGATTTCAAAGCGCGGATTTCCCATAATGGCATTGCCGAGTGTGGATTTTCCGGCGCCGTTCGGGCCCATGATAACATGGGTTTGCGATTCGCCGACATTCAAATTAAGTCGATGCAATATTTCCTTATCTGCCACATTTACAGATAAATCTTTAATTTGTAAAAACAAAATCATGTCCTCCTACATTAAGTTTGATACAGCTTCGTATGATTTGATCCGACATTTTTGCGTATATGACAAAATGCCGAACGATGAATGATGCGCCTCTTGTTGACCGGGACAGGGGAAACGCTTTCATCGACGCTTCCTTGGAATTCCGATATCGTAGTGATGCAAAAAAAGACTGCATTTTCTTATGTATTATATATGCAGCCGGCAAAATTTACAAGTGCAAAACTATATTAAAATAGTAGGAAATAAGGCATATTCGTGAGGAAATGTACACAATTTAAATTTGCAAAATGAAAATAATCATCCGTCAAAGGGAGTCAAAGAAACGGTGTAAAGTATTGAAAAAGTGATATAGAAAAAAATAAAAAAATATGTTATAATATGGAATCAATTATAAAATTTGTTAACATAATTTACGCATTCTTGTAACAGTCGAGTGTGCAAACGGAGGTCAGATGTCAGGGCATGAAGTACAGCATGAATATATACTGATTGTGTTGTTCGATCGGGAAAAAAAGAATATTCTAATGCGAAAAAGGATGGATACTTCACAGGAAGGGCGTTATGACTTCGTCGGAGGAAAGCGGAAGAAGGGAGAAGAGGGCATTTCTTTTGCATACAAAAAGGTCTCGGAAATCTGCGGACTTTCCGTTGAGGAGACGGAGCTGGTACATTGCATGGATGTGAGATATTATGCCGGCAATCGAAAGTATGAAGTCTATACGGGTACGGTGGATCAAGACAAGTTGACGTACAAAAGAGATCAATCTGTGAGATGGTTCGACATTGACTCCGATTTTCTGGACGAGCAGGTGTTTTCTGTCGGAAAGAAGGCTTCGCTGATTGTAAATGAGGCGATTTCAATCGGACGCAACAGCGGGAACGGATATTGTATCGGGATCGACGGTTGCAGAGAGGGTTGGGTCGTTGCCTATCTGGACAAAGCCAGGTTGCGTGTGGAGAGATATAAGGAAATCAAGGATATTTTCAAAGTGCATTTCCATGCGGAGGAGATACTGATCGATATGGTCGTCGGTTTGCCAGAGAGCATCGGTGATATTCGTCCGGACAGTTTTGCAAGACGCATCCTTGTCGGAAAGAGTATGGCGATTTTGGCGGTTCCATGCAGGCAATCGGTTTATGAGGACGATGAGAATGAGATGATTCGTTGGAACAAGTCGATACTGGACAAGGGACTGGGCAGGCAGACGATTGCCATTATCCCGAAGATCAGAGAAGTGGATCGATTCCTTTCGGATAATCCGTCCTATATCCCGAGGGTGAAAGAGAGTCATCCGGAGCTTTGTTTTGCCCGTTTGAAAGGTGGAACATTGATGTCGAACAAGTCGAAGGAGGACGGTGCCAGAGAGCGTATGGAGATTCTGAAGGAATACATCGATGATATTTCGATGGAAGAGATTCGGGAGTTGGCGAAAAAGAATCATTGTGCCGCCAGCGATATCATTGATGCGGCTTGTCTGGCAATTACCGCAAATTTATCCCTGTCGGGTGAAACGGAGGTGATTCCGAAAATTCCGATGCAGGACAGGCGTGGGATTCTGATGAGAATGACCATTCCGAAAAGCAAAGCGAAAGAAGAGAGCGAGGAAGAGGACTACTTTTTTCAAGACAAGGATTTCTATGAGTAGCGTTTATGACAGTATTTGACATTGAAATGGGATTTTTGCATAAAATGAAGGATTATCCGGATGCATCGGATCATACAAACAGGGAGATAACATGAAGCGTAAAAAAATGAAAGCGAATAATGGCGGTTTCAGACCCAAACCGGTGGTTCAAGTTGTTGCAATCATTTGTGCAATATTTGCCGTTTCTACCATTGCATATCGTTTGAGGGGGAATGCGGCGGATGCGAGTCGGGTGAAGTCCGCGGCTGAGAGTGAAACATCGTCGGCCATCAGTATGGATGCCCATGAAGTGGTTGTGGGCAAAGATGATTCCGAATCATCCGAACCGGACCCGGACCCCGAACCTGAGTCGGATTCGGATGCCGTTATCCGGATTGTAGGAACGGAAATGACCGAAACCGAAACGGAATCGCAAACAGAGACGGTAAGTGAATTAAGTGCAGTGGAAGCCGAGTGGCAGAACAAAATCATTCCGAATGTCGAGGATTATCTGCTGGTTCGAGTTTCCGCGAGCAAAGAGTCGGATATTATCGGCAAGCTTTATCGGGGGAATCTGGCAACGGTTCTTTCAACAGAAGGAGAGTGGCTGAAGATCAAGTCCGGCAATATGGAGGGGTATGTCAACTCCGGATATGTTTTTCGGGTATGGAGGCGTATGAAAATGCCATGAAGACGCTCCCCGTCAAAGCAACGAATCATG
>JBHAEV010000100.1:0-6304 GCA_041855735.1 Lachnospiraceae bacterium | reverse complement strand
CGGTAAAATTGTCGGCGGAAGCATCAATTTGGACTGCATCGGTGCGGCTGCGACCAATACCGAGTTTAAGGTAAAAATCATCAGCGAAAGCTTCAATCAGAACTTTACCATCGATTTGACCAGATTGAGTCCCGGAACGCGAAAGTCGGGGACGGAAGAACTGGTGAAAGGGATCTTGAAAGGTTTTTTGGACAGAGGGTATAAAATCGGCGGTTTTAATGCATACATTACCAGCAATGTTATCGCGAGTGCGGGAGTCAGTTCTTCCGCGGCATTCGAAACTTTGATTTGTCAGATGATCAATACACTGTTCAATGAGGGACAAGTGGATGTCGTGACCTATGCCCATATCGGAAAGTTTGCCGAGAATGTATATTGGGACAAGGCGAGCGGTTTGCTCGACCAAATGTGCTGTGCGGTGGGCGGTTTGATCACCATCGATTTCAAGGAGCCGACAAAGCCGAGAGTGGAGAAGATACAGTACGATTTCTCAAAAGCGAACCACAATCTGATCATTGTGCAGACGGGACGGGGGCATGCCGATTTAAGTGCGGATTATTCTTCGATACCGAATGAGATGAAAAAAGTGGCGGAATTTTTCCACAAAGAAACGCTCGCGGATATCGACGAATCGCGCTTTTATGACAATTTCATGAAAATCCGGAGCTTTGCCGGTGACAGAGCGGTATTGAGAGCCATTCACTTCTTTGAAGAAAACAAGAGGGTGGAAGATATCGTGGATGCATTGAGGAAAAATGATTTTCAACGGTTCCTGTCCGATATTACAAGGAGCGGCAATTCCTCGTGGAAGTATTTGCAGAATACCTATACCAATTCCTCTCCGCAGGAACAGGGAATCACCGTGACTCTGGCTTTGACCGAACTATTCTTGGAAACGAAACATGTCGGGGCATGCAGGGTTCATGGCGGCGGATTTGCCGGGGTGATCATGGCAATGATACCGGCTGAATATGTGGACGAATACATTGCCTACATTGAGGGGCATACACAAAAGGGAGCGGCTTACAAGATGAATATTCGTCCGCTCGGATCCATTTGTGTGGAGGAACAGGTGTAGATGCAGTTTTTATGCGAGTATTCGGCATTTTTCCCGGAAAAAGCACTTGTATATTGTTTTCGGATGTGCTAAAATGGTTTCAATTAAATACATTCGAGTTAAGAGTGGGCTGGCAACAGTCCACTTGATTTTTTGTAACAGTTCGGCGTTGCGAGGGTTTTGTAAAAAGATACAGGGTGATATCCGTGACCAGGCTTTTCGGCAATCGGTCGGAATCGGATGTAAATTAAAGAAAGGAGAAGCATGGCAAAAGGAGAGAATTATGTGAAACGAACCGAAGAATTTTTGTCGAGTATCCAGGAACAGAAAAAATTCGAGGTGGTGGATGTTGAGTTTGTCAAGGAAAACAACGAATACTACTTGCGCATTTTTGCGGATATGGACAAGGAGGGCGGTATTTCCATTGATGATTGTGTGGAAATCTCCAGGTTATTGAGCGATTGGCTGGACAAAGAAGACTTCATTTCGGAAGCATATACTTTGGAAGTCAGCTCTCCCGGACTTGGAAGAACACTCAAAAAAGACAGGGATTTGATTCGTGAAAACGGCAAGGAAGTGGAAATCAAGCTTTATAAGCCGCTAAACGGGAGCAAGGAATTTTGCGGAATTTTGCGAAGTTTTGATGAGTCCGGCATAACGATCGAAATCGAGGGAGTGGAAAGTACATTTGCACGCAAGGATATTTCACTGGTAAGACTTGCATTGGATTTTTAACAAAAATTTGGAGGAAACAGGAAAATGGCTATTAGAAAAAGTAAAAAAGAGGACGAATTAAATCTATTACAGGCCTTAGATTTACTTTCCGCCGAAAAAAACATCAGCAAGGAAGTGCTGCTGGAAACCATTGAGAATTCATTGATTTCCGCATGTAAAAACCATTTCGGAACAGCGGAAAATATTGAAGTGAAACTGAATGAATTGACCGGCAGTTTTGTGATTTTTCAGGAGAAGGAAATTGTCGATAAGATGGAGGAAAGCACACCGGAATATGCCGCAAAACACATCGCTTTGGCGGACGCGGTGCTGATTGACCGAAAACTCGGCGTCGGAGATCGATTAAAAATCACTTTGAACTCCAGGGAGTTCGGACGAATTGCGACCGGAAACGCAAGAAATGTCATTCTGCAAAAAATCCGCGAGGAGGAACGAAGAGAGCTGTTCAATGAGTTCTATGCAAAGGAAAAGGACATCATTACCGGTATTGTACAAAGGAGAAAGGGAAAACTAGGCAAGAACATCGACATTAATCTCGGTCGTTGCGACGGTGTTCTGCATGAGATGGAGCAGGTAAAATCCGAGGACCTTCAGCCGACGGAAAGAGTCAAAGTCTATGTCATGGAAGTCAAGGAGGATCCGAAGGGGCCGAAGATTTCCCTTTCACGTTCCCATCCGGATCTGGTGAAAAGACTGTTTGAAACCGAAGTTTCGGAGATTCGTGACGGAGTTGTGGAGATCAGGGCGATTGCGAGAGAGGCCGGTTCCAGAACCAAGATGGCGGTTATGAGCCGTGACGAAAATGTGGATCCGGTGGGTGCATGTGTCGGTTTGAACGGCGCCAGAGTCAATGCCGTTGTGGAGGAGCTTCGCGGTGAAAAGATCGATATCATCGAGTGGAATGAGAATGCCGGTTATTTTATCGAGGCGGCTCTCAGTCCCGCTCAGGTTATCGCAGTATTGGCGGATGAAGAAATCCGGGAAGCACAGGTAATTGTTCCGGATTATCAGCTTTCTCTTGCCATCGGTAAGGAAGGGCAGAATGCAAGGCTGGCTGCCAAATTGACCAATTTTAAGATCGACATCAAAAGCGAAACGCAGGCAAGAGAAATGGGAATCTTTGACGAACTCAATATCGACTTCCAGGAAGAGGGGGCGATCGACTATGAGCGGGTGGATGATGAGTATTCCGAATCGGATGAATCTTCCGAAAGTTTCTACGATGAAAGCGAATCCGAAGATGGTCCGGATGAGTATGATTTTATTGATGTGCCGGATGAGATGGATGAGTGATCGAGAGGTGCGGCTTGGCGAATGTAAAACAAAAAAAAATACCGCAAAGAACCTGTATCGGGTGCGGAGAAATAAAGGATAAAAAAATACTTGCCAGAGTGGTCAAAGCGGAGAGTATCGAACTGGATCTGACGGGCAGGAAAAATGGAAGAGGGGCATATATCTGCAAAAACATGGAATGCCTGGAACGTGCGATAAAGACGAAGGGTTTGGACAGAAGTTTTAAAATGAGCATTCCGAAAGATGTATACGAAAAGCTTTGCGAGGAAATGAGGCAAATACATGAGCAGTAAAAAAATTCTCGGTCTGCTCGGCATTGCAACCAAGGCGGGAAAAGTGGCAAGCGGTGAGTTCATGGTGGAAAACATGATCAAATCAAGAAAGGCAAAACTTGTTTTGGTGGCCGGCGATGCCTCGGACAATACAAAGAAATTGTTCCATAACAAATGCGAATATTACAAAGTGCCTCTCTATATATTGTCAACGAAAGAAGAATTAGGGCATGCAATCGGATGTGAGGCGAGAGCCAGTGTCTGTGTTGCGGATGAAGGCTTCAAAAAAGCGCTCATCGGGCTCTTAACAGATGAAATGGGGGATTAATTTGAGAGTTTACGAACTTGCAAAAGAATTAGGTAAAACAAATAAAGAATTATTGAGCATTGTAAGTGAAAAAGATGCGAGTATCAAATCTCACAGTTCAAGTCTAACGGATGAACTGGTTGCGTACATTCGCACAAAAGTGAGCGGTAAGAAGTCGATGTCGGAGAAGGCGACTGCATCAAATGAGAAAAAGGAAGGTATGCAAACGATCGAAGAGAAGAGCGCAAAACAAAGTGCACCGGAAGAAAAAAAGGAAGGGAAGAAAAAACTCACGGCGGTATTTCGCCCGCAGAATGCGCAGCATGCAAGTAAAAACAGAGCGGCTGTCCAAAGGCAAACGGAAGGACGGTATGTGCCGGTTCAAAAGAATACGGGCGTGAAACCGGCGGTTTCCTCTTCGCAGCATACCGAACAAAAATCCGTTCCGAAGCCGACGCATTCTACGAAACCGGATGAAACCCATGCTGCAAGCGCGGCGGAAGAGAAAAAAATCAGCAGTCTTTCAAACGGGAAAACGGAACAAAATCCGGCAAATTCCGCAGTTTCTTCCGAGAATGTGCATGATTTCAACAAAACATCGGAAAGCGGTGAAAAAAAGCAGGAGATCAAAACCGATGCGACTTCTTTGTCCAAGCCGAAAAGCGTGATTGAAGGAAAAGTGGTGGACAATACATCCACACCGAGAGTCAATGTTTACGACAATTTGAAATTACAAAAAGCGGAGCCGATTAAGCCGGTTCGGAATATTTTCGAAAACAATCCGCAGGCAAGATCCGATGCGAATCAGCGCGGTCAAAACCGCCAAAGCCAGAGCCGTTTTCAGGATCGCGGTCAAAGAAACGGGGAAGGAAATCGCAATCAGCCGCGCGGTGAACATCGCCAACAGGGCGACAGAAACTTCAATCGCCAGGGTGGGGAGAATCGCAATCAAGGCTTCCAACGTGGTGGCGATAACCGAAACCAAGGCGGACAAAGAAGTTCGGAGAACCGTGACTTCAATCGCACCCAGAGCGGAAATCGATCATTCGGTGACAATCGAAATCAGGGAGGCAATCGCACCCAGAGCGGCAATCGAAACTTCACAGATCGAGGTTTCGCAGACAAATCCGGACACAAGGGATTCCAGGACGGAGGATATGACAAGGATAAGGATGCGGCACCGAGAACATTCCAAAAGCAGAAGCCGAGCAGCAAGCCGGTTATGGACAGTCCTTTGGCCAAAAAGACTTCCGCTTCCAGACTGAACAAAAATCAGTTCAAGAATCAGAAGGATGAAAAGAAGAACAGAACCGAGGACGGTCCGGTTAAGGGCGCAAAAGTGACCAAGCATCCGTTCATTATGCCGGTGAAAAAGGAAGAGGCAAAAGTCGAAGATATCAAGGAAATTGTGATTCCGGCTTTGATTACCATCAAGGATTTGGCATCTCAGCTGAAACTGAATGCTTCCAGCATTGTAAAGAAGCTGTTTTTAAAGGGCGAGATCTGCACCATCAATACGGAGATTCCGTTTGAAAAGGCGGAGGAGATTGCATTGGAATACGATGTCATCTGCACCATGGAAGAAGTGGTGGATGAGGTTCAGGTTCTGACCGAGGATGTGGAGGATGCGCCGGAAACCTTAAAGCCGAGACCACCTGTGGTATGTGTGGTCGGACATATCGACCACGGCAAGACTTCCTTGCTGGATGCCATTCGCAAGACATCCGTGACGGCGAGAGAGGCGGGCGGAATTACGCAGCATATCGGTGCCTACATGGTGGAAATCAACGGGCAGATGCTGACCTTTTTGGATACGCCGGGACATGAGGCGTTTACCTCCATGCGTATGCGCGGTGCGCAGTCCACGGACTTTGCCGTTTTGGTTGTCGCCGCGGATGACGGTGTGATGCCGCAGACGGTGGAGGCGATCAATCATGCCAAGGCGGCAGGCATTGAAATCATTGTCGCCATCAACAAGATTGACAAACAGGGCATCAACCTGGATCGTGTAAGACAGGAGCTTGCGGAACATGAGTTGATTTCCGAAGACTGGGGAGGCAGTACCGTATTTTGCGAAGTATCCGCCAAGACCCGTGTCGGAATTGAAAATCTGTTGGAGATGATTCTGTTGACTGCGGAAATGAAGGAGCTGAAGGCGAATCCGGAGCGTATGGCAAGAGGCGTGGTCATCGAAGCGAAACTCGATAAGGGAAAAGGACCGGTTGCGACGGTTCTGGTTCAAAAGGGTACGCTTAAGGACGGAGATTTCGTTTCCGCCGGTTCCAGTTTCGGTAAAGTCAGAGCCATGACGGATCACAATGGCAAGAGAGTGAAGAAGGCGCTTCCTTCCACACCGGTGGAGATTCAGGGCTTGGACAGCGTGCCGAATGCGGGCGACATTCTGATGGTCGGCGAGTCCCTTGCGAATGTGAAGAACAATGCGGAAGTATTCAAGAATGCAAGCAAGGACAAATTGATCGAAGAAACCAAGGCAAAACTTTCTCTCAACGATTTGTTCAGCAAGATCAAAGAGGGCGAGCTGAAGGAACTTCCGATTATCATCAAAGGGGATGTACAGGGTTCCGTAGAGGCTTTGAAACAGAGCCTGCTCAAACTTTCCAATGACGAGGTAACGGTTCG
>JBHAEV010000099.1:0-13352 GCA_041855735.1 Lachnospiraceae bacterium | reverse complement strand
TCCTATGTGCTGGGCAAGCGATTTCATGTGGAAAAGAGCTTGCCGAAGTACATGAAGATATTGATGAAAAAGGATCTGACTTCCTGCTATCAGGATATTGAAGATGTGGACAAAGCGGCGGGGATGGAAGAGTTCTTTTTCCTCGGACTTCGATTGACGAAGGGAGTCAATCTGGAGAAGTTTCAGGAGAAGTTCGGCGAAGATCCCTTTGTTCGATGCGCCGTGCCGATCGGAAAGCATATTCAACTGGGACTTTTGGAATATAAGGAGCCCTATCTGTTTTTAACAGAAAAGGGCCTGGATTTTGCAAACTATGTGATGAGCGATTTTTTGGGACTGTAACACGGATTTATTTTCGGGTTCGAAACTCAAGTACGAAAGCCACGCCTCCTTCTTCATTGACAACAAAGAGCTTTGCCTTGTGCATGTTTGCGATATTCTGGGCGATGGAAAGTCCCAAACCGTAGCCGCCCTCGCTTCTTTGCCGGGAAGCATCGGCACGGTAGAAGCGTTCAAAAATATGTTCCGTCACCTCTTTGTCAAGCGGTGCGGATGTGTTGTAGATTCGAACCCGGATGACGGTATCCGTTTTCAAGGCACTTACCTTGATGAGTTTTTTCTCATTGCAATACTTTATGGCATTGTCCAGCAATATGGTGAAGAGCTGTTTTAATGCATTTTCATTGGCAACCAAAGTCAGATTTTCCGAAATCCGATCCTCAATCTCAATCCCCTTTTCAAATGCCAGCACTTCCAGATTCAACACCCTTTCCGTCAGGCAATCGCTCAGATTGATTTTGGTCATTTCGTAGGTGTTTTTCTTGGACTCGGCTCTGGCCAGAAAGAGCAGGTCTTCCACCAGGCTTTTCATCCGGTTGGCTTCGGTTTTGGAATGTTCCAGCCATTTGATATTCTGCTGTATGCTTTCCTCCCGTTTTCCGAGCAGGATGTCCAGATTGGCAAGAATCACGGTGATCGGTGTTCGCAGCTCATGCGAAGCATCTCCGATAAAGCGGCTCTGCAATGCCCACGCTTTTTCCACCGGATTCATCGCCCATTTGGCGAAGAAGAAGCTCAGAGCGGAGAATACCAAAAAACTGGCAAGAAAAATGGCGATGCAGATATTTCGCTGTCTTATCAGGCCTTCCGATTCAAAGCGATTGTCCATGATCAGGAGATAGTTGTAATCCAGGTACGAAACGACGGTATACTGCAAGCCGTTTTCAAGTCGATGGATTTCAAAATTCGATGCTGCGACATTGTTCGTATCAAGGGTCGGAAACGGCTGCCTGTGCCTTGTGAACACGGATTCGACCAGTTCCTTTGCCTCATCCTCTTCAATGGTCATCTCTCTTTCGACGGTTTCCAGAATATTCCGATTCGCATCCAGTTTAAACAGCAGAGTCGGAAGAAATCGGGAAAATTTGTCGTCGTCCGCATGAAATCCCCGTCTCATATCAAACGGCTCGCCTTCGGGGCGATTGTCGAATCTTCCGCCGACGACATCCATAAGCGCATTGCTCATGGCATTCTTCAGATTATCCTGTACATGACGGTAATTGGAAAAAAACACAAATAACAGCACCATGCCCGTGATGCTCATGACACTGGTCATGTAGATCAGGATAAATTTTCTTTTCAGTTTATGTAACATCAATCCTCGCTTTCCGCATTGTCATGCAATTGATATCCCAGTCTTCGCAAGGAAATAATACCGACATTTGAGCCGAGATATTTTAATTTTTTTCGCAAAAAGGAAATGTATGCCTCGACATTGTTGTCTTCGGCATCGCTTTCATTTCCCCATACTTTGTCGATGAGCGTTTCCTTGCTGAGGATGCTTTTTTGGTTGATTAAAAGGAGCTTCATGATTTCAAACTCTTTGAAGCCGAGGCGGATATCCTTTTGCACACAGCTCAGATGGGCGGTCGACAGATTCAGCTTGATATCGCCGAATTCCAGTTCGTGAATCACGACCTCGCCCTGACGTCTGGCATTGGCACGGATTCTTGCCAGCAATTCTTCCGGAATAAAGGGCTTGGTCATATAATCGTCGGCACCCTTGTCCAATCCCATGATTTTGTCGTTCACATCATCCTTTGCCGTCAGCATAATCACCGGCGTCTGTTTTTTGGCTTCCCGCAGTTTTTTTACGACCTGGAATCCGTCCATTTCGGGCAGCATGACATCCAGAATGATGCAATCATAATCATACAACAGCGCATACTCCAACCCGTCCTTGCCATTGTAGGCGATGTCGGTCTGGTATTTTTGAGAATGCAGGATTTCCGAAACGGCTTCCGCCAAGTTGACCTCATCTTCCACAATCAATATTCTCATAAATTCTCCTTGTACAATGATCCATGCAAATGCATGCGATTCGTAAATCAAATTTTCCAGATAGGAATGGAACTGTACTTATCATAAACAATGTAACATGGAATGTAAACCGATATTTGATGCATTCAAACCTTTTCGCAAAGATTCCCGAAGTTGAGAAATCCCGTATCAGGGCATAAATGCCCGATTTCACCGTTTGTTCACATTTTACCTGAAATCATTAAGTTTCATTTCAGCAAAAAAAGATATACTTCACTTATCCGAAATCGAAGGGCAAACGGTTTGACCCGGATTTCATAAATACAAATGCGTATACTGTTTATGTAAGGGAACGAGAGCGGATGCGTATGGTGTTTATTCAGGTGAAAGAGAGGGAGAAAAATGGGTGGCGTATTTAAACGATATGAGAAAAAATATTTATTGACAAGAGAGCAGTACAATCAATTGTTCGAGCGTCTGAAGAAACATATGCAGGTGGATTCCTACGGAAGGCATACCATATCCAATATTTATTTTGATACGGACAATTATGAGCTCATCCGTCATTCGCTGGAAAAACCGGACTACAAGGAAAAACTTCGACTCAGGGCATACGGAAAGCCGAAGGGGGAGAAAAGCGCCTTTATCGAAATCAAGAAAAAATTCGACAAGGTTGTGTACAAGAGAAGGGTGGAGCTGAAACTGAACGAAGCGAATCACTATCTTTTCGAGGATGCAATGCCGCAGACATTGAAGGGTTTTCAGCAGAAACAGATTTTCGAGGAAATCGATTACATGAATCATCGGTATGATCTGGTCCCGAAAGCCTATATCGCATACGATCGCCTTGCTCTGTTCGGAAACGAGGACAAAGAAGTGCGTGTCACATTTGATGAAAATATACGCGGCAGAAGCAGGGACTTTCAGCTCAGTCATATGCATACGGATTACCGGATTACGAATGATGATCAAATATTGATGGAAGTAAAAATTGCGGGGGCGATGCCGCTTTGGATGGTACATATTTTCACGGAATTGGAAATCCGAAACACATCGTTTTCGAAGTACGGAGAATACTATAAAAAGGTTCTTCGCTTTAAAAAGGGATTGGAATTTCTCGGAACCGGTTCGGATATTCCAAAAAACCATGCAGCATAGGGAGGAAAAAACATGTTGAACAGTATATTATCGGGAACGGCTACATCCAGCGTATTTTCCATGCAGGAATTTTTGCTTTGCCTTGCGGCATCCGCAATCTTCGGATGTGTGATTGCGCTCATTCACAATTATAAGAACAGCACCACCAAGAACTTTACAATGACACTGGTTTTACTGCCGATTATCGTGCAGACCGTCATCAGTATCGTGAACGGCAACCTCGGCACGGGAGTTGCGGTAGCCGGCGCATTTTCACTGGTACGTTTTCGTTCTCTGCCGGGCACATCCAGAGAAATATCCGCTATTTTTCTCGCCATGGCGGTCGGTCTTGCAACCGGAATGGGATATATCGGAGTCAGTGCGGTTCTGGTTCTTGCAGTCGGATTGGTTTCCTTTGTGCTTTACAGTCTGGAGGGAAGTCCGTTTGCGGAGAAAAATTTAAAAATCACGATTCCGGAGAATCTGGATTACTACGAAGTGTTCGACGATGTGTTTTTGAAGTTCACGAAAACGGCGAGACTGGTTCGGGTAAAAACCGTGAACATGGGCAGTTTGTATGAATTGGAGTACCAAATCAAGATGAAGGATGAAAAACAGGAAAAGACAATGATCGACGCGCTTCGGGTACGCAACGGGAATCTGGGCATTGTGTGTGCAAGGACGAGTGCGGATCAGACCAGTTTGTAGGAAAATATAAAAATCCTTCTTCCAAGTATCGCATATCTCAATATAATACGTTATAATGAAGTAAAGAGTTTCGGTAAGTTTTCGGAGGGAGCAGGATGGATTTTCGTTTCAAAAAAGTGTGCAGGCGGATCATAACAGGGGTGTTGACGGCAGTTGTTGCGACAGTTGCCGTCTTATTTCCGATAAACGCGGATGCCGCGGAACCCCTCGGCGTATCCTACAGCGCGTTCTATTCAAACACCGGCTGGGGGATCTGGAATATGGACAATACAAGCGCGATGCAGCACGGAAGCTATATCGGCGCGCTGAAACTGGGATTGTACAATCAGTCGGCAGAGCAGAGCGGAACCATACTCTATCAGGTGAATGTGAGCAAAACGGGCTGGCTTGAATGGGTCGAGAACGGTGCCGTTGCCGGCAGCGAGATTATGGGAGAACCGCTGGAGAGTGTGCGCGTGAAACTGAGCGGAGATCTAAAAGCACAGTATGACATCTATACCAAAGTATTGCAAAATGACAACAAATGGACCGCCTGGGCAAAGAACGGAGAAGATGCCGGAACGGCGGGGGTCGGAACACATATCCGAGGGATCCGGATTACCGTTTTGCAAAAGGGGAGTGAGGCGCCAAACGATGCGGAGGAAATCGATCCGGGCAGACCGATGATCGCATTGACATTTGACGACGGTCCTTCGGTACACACGCCGGCATTTTTGGATGTGTTGGAAAAATACAATGCAAGGGCGACCTTTTTCGTGCTTGGCGGCAATTTGCGGGGAAATCAGATCGAAACGGTAAAAAGGGCGGTTTCTCTCGGAAATGAAATCGGAAATCACACCATGTCCCATCTGCAGCTGACAAAGAGGAGCACGTCCTCCGTCCGGGCACAGATCGACGGTGTTACTCCGCTGATTACGGGAATTACCGGCGTGCAGCCGACACTGTTCCGTCCGCCGTACGGTTCATACAATTCAAATGTTCTGAAGCAATTGACACAATCCGGCTATGCCTGTATTCTGTGGTCGCTGGATACCCTGGACTGGAAAACTCAAAATGCAAACGAGACGGCACGGGTTGTGCTTGAGAAAGCCAAGGACGGAGATATCGTACTGATGCATGACAGCCATGTAAGTTCCGCAAAAGCTCTGGAGAGGATTGTACAGGGATTGCAGGCAAGAGGGTTTCAGCTGGTGACGGTTTCGGAACTGGCGATGCACCGCGGCGGTGTTTCGGCGGGGCAGACATACTCGGCATTTCGCTGAAAAATTTCGCTTCTGCCGAACATTTTGCGGATTGGCATCTAGGCAAAATCAAATATATCGTATACAATGGAGTGGAATGAGTGCAATACATAACACTTCTATGCGATAGAGTGTTAGAGAGGACAGTCGCTGTCCTCTTTTTGGGCTGTAAGAATATAAAAAAGAAAGGGAACTGATATGATAAGCGCAAACGGTGTTACTCTGAGATTGGGAAAAAAGGCACTTTTTGAGGATGTAAACATCAAGTTTACGGAAGGCAATTGTTATGGTTTAATCGGTGCGAACGGCGCCGGCAAGTCGACATTTTTAAAGATTTTGTCCGGACAGCTGGAGCCGACCAATGGAGATATTGCGATTACTCCGGGACAGAGATTGTCCTTCCTGGAACAGAATCATTTTAAATACGATGAGTTTTCGGTGCTCGATACCGTGATCATGGGCAATCAAAGGCTCTATGAAATCATGAAAGAGAAGGAGGCTATCTATACCAAGGAAAACTTCACCGATGAGGACGGAATCCGGGCGGCGGATCTGGAGGGCGAATTTGCAGCCATGAACGGATGGGAAGCGGAGTCGGATGCGGCAAATTTGCTCAACGGACTGGGAATCGAAACGGAGTTCCACTACTTTGTGATGAAGGATTTGACCGGTGCACAAAAGGTTAAGGTATTGCTTGCCAAGGCGCTGTTCGGAAATCCGGATATTTTGCTTCTCGACGAGCCGACCAACCATTTGGATTTGGATGCGATTGCATGGCTTGAAGAATTTTTGATCAATTTTGAGAACACGGTGATCGTGGTATCCCATGACCGTTATTTCCTGAACAAGGTCTGCACGATGATTGCGGACATCGATTACGGAAAGATTCAATTGTACACCGGTAACTATGACTTCTGGTATGAATCCAGCCAGTTGATGGTTAAGCAGATGAAGGAAGCCAATCGCAAGAAAGAGGAAAAGATCAAGGAATTGCAGGAGTTTATTCAAAGATTCTCTGCCAATGCGTCCAAGTCCAAGCAGGCGACATCCCGTAAGAAAGCATTGGAGAAGATTCAGCTGGATGACATTCGCCCGTCTTCCCGTAAATATCCGTATATCGATTTCAGGCCGGCAAGGGAAATCGGAAATGAAGTGCTGACCGTGGAGAATCTGTCAAAATCCATTGACGGTGTGAAGATTCTCGACAATATCAGCTTTGTTCTGAACAGGGAAGACAAGGTGGCGCTGGTCGGTCCGAATGAACGTGCAAAGACGGTTCTGTTCAAGATTTTGGCGGGAGAGATGGAACCGGATTCCGGGTCTTACAAATGGGGGATCACAACCACACAGTCCTATTTTCCGAAGGACAATTCGGCGGATTTTGCCGGAGAGGAAACCATCGTGGAATGGCTGACCGGGTATTCCGAAATCAAGGATGCCACCTATGTGCGAGGTTTCCTCGGTCGAATGCTGTTTGCCGGCGATGACGGTGTCAAAATGGTGAAGGTGCTGTCCGGAGGCGAGAAGGTGCGATGCATGCTTTCGAAGCTGATGATCAGCGGTGCAAATGTGCTCCTGATGGATGAGCCGACCGATCACCTGGACATGGAGAGCATTACGGCGCTCAATAACGGTATGATGAAGTTCGGCGGCGTTTTGATTTTCTCGTCCCGAGATCATCAGGTCGTGCAGACGACGGCGAACCGGATTATGGAAATCATAGGAGGCAGTCTGATTGACAAGATTACAACCTATGACGAGTACCTGGATTCCGATGAAATGGCAAGAAAACGGTTTACCTTTACGGTATCGGAAGATCAGGAAATTGATGATTGACGGATTGGTGCTTGAGAAAGGATGGGTATGAAAAAATTTATTTCATGGAATGTCAATGGAATCCGGGCGGCGGTAACCAAGGGATTTCTGGACTATTTTCGGGAAGCGGATGCGGATGTCTTTTGCATTCAGGAAAGCAAATTGCAGGAAGGGCAGATTGAGCTGGATCTGCCGGGATATTACGATTATTGGAATTATGCCGAAAAAAAGGGATATTCGGGAGTGGCGATTTTTACAAAAGAAAAACCGATGAATGTGACCTGCGGGATCGGCATTGCTAAGCATGATTCCGAGGGCAGAGTGGTTACCGCCGAATACAAGGATTACTATCTGATTACCGTGTATACACCGAATTCACAGCGGGAATTGACCAGACTTTCCTATCGTATGGCATGGGAAGAGGCGTTCCTGGCTTATATCAAAGAATTGGATGCGAAAAAACCGGTAATTTTCTGCGGTGACTTGAATGTTGCGCATCGGGAGATCGATTTAAAGAATCCGAAAACCAATCGAAAAAATGCCGGATTTACGGACGAGGAGAGGGAGAAGATGACCGTTCTTTTGGACAACGGATTTACGGATTCCTTCCGCTACAAATATCCGGATGCAACGGATGCCTATTCATGGTGGTCCTATATGGGAGGCGCTCGGGCGAAAAATGTGGGTTGGAGAATCGACTATTTTATTGTTTCCGATCAGCTGAAAGAACGAATTGTGGATGCGAAGATTCATGCCGATGTATTCGGTTCGGATCATTGCCCGGTTGAAGTCATCATGGATTTATAGTTTTTCGAGTTTGATATAGGGGGAATACAGGCAGAGGAGGAGAATCATGGTTAGATTTCGAAAACACAAAAGCGATTCATGTCATTTTCCTTTCGGGGTATGTATTTGTCAAGACGGTTTTCATGTCAAATGTATTTCGGAAAAGGAGACGGTCAGCATCCTGTTCTATCGCCGCAATGAGAAAGCGTATTTTGAAAAAATCGATCTCGATTCGGATGATCGGATGGGAAATGTTTTTTCGACATTCCTTTCGGTAGAAACGCTTGACAAAAGCACACTTGCAGACGCTTTATCCGAGGTGGAGTATCATTTTTCGGATGGAAAGCAAAATTATCCGGATCCGTTCGGAAAGAGTTTTTCCGGCAGGGATACCTGGGGCAAGGTGGATCAGGTGTACAATATACGGAGAAGTCCGATTATCCTGCCGGAGTTTGACTGGGAGGGGGACCGATGTTTGCATTATCCGCTTACGGACAATGTGTTTTACCGGATGCATGCGAGGGGATTTACCAAGTCTCCGTCCTCCAAGGCGGTGCAGAAGGGAACGTTTTACGGAATCACGGAAAAGAAAGCGTATTTGCAGGAACTTGGCATCAATGCGCTGATACTGATGCCGATTCAGGAGTTTGAAGAAGTGATTTTGCCGCAGAATCAGATTCAGGGGCCCTTCGGTGAGGTGACACCGACCGGAAAGCTGAATTATTGGGGGTACACAAAGGCATTTCATTTTGCTCCCAAGGCGACATACTCCATGAGAAAACACAGAGAGATCGTACAGGAATGCAAGAGTATGATCAAGGAAATGCATAAAGTCGGAATCGAAGTCTTTTTGGAATTTTATTTTGACGGAAGTCAGACTACCGAATATCCGGTACATGTGCTTCGGTACTGGGTCAGCGAGTTTCACATTGACGGAGCGCTGCTGAGTGGCCACTATTATTTGCCGGCCATAGCACAAGATCCGTATCTGGCGGATACAAAGATTTTGACCGAATATGACCACTTGCCGTTCCATAAAAAAAACATGGCTGTTTTTCAAAAGAACTTCATGGATGATATGCGAAAGATCCTGAAAGGGGATGAGGGGATGCTGAATGCATTGATGCATCATCTTCGCAGCAATCCGAAGCATGCAAAAAATGTGCATTATATGGCGGACATCAAGACGATGAGCATGATGGATATGGTCAGTTTCGACATCAAGCACAATGAAGCCAACGGAGAGGGCAATCTGGACGGTACGGATTACAATTACTCGTGGAATTGCGGGGTGGAAGGTCCGACCAAGAAGAAAAAGATTACGGATCTGCGGATGAAACAGCAAAAGAACGCATTCCTGCTGACATTTTTAAGTCAGGGCAGTCCGATGATTGCAATGGGGGATGAGCTGGGGCAGAGCAGGGGCGGCAACAACAATGCCTACTGCCAGGACAATGAGATTTCATGGCTGAACTGGAAATTGGTAAAAAAGGACAATCGGCTTTTGGAATTTGTAAAATTCCTGATTCGTTTTCGAAAATCGCATCCGACCTTTCGTGCAAAAGAAGAGCCGAAATTGCTGGATGCTCTGGGCATCGGCAAGCCCGATATGAGTTTTCACGGGGTCAATGTATGGCAGCCGAACACGGAGTATTATCGACGTCAGTTGGGGGTGTTGTACTGCGGTCGGTATTTCCTGCATGAGGACGGTACTGCGGACAATGATTTTTACCTGATTTTCAATATGCATTGGGAAGATTACGGATTCGCTCTTCCGATGCCGGACAAGAAACAGGGCTGGTATAAGGTCGTGGATACCGGAGACGGCGACAAGGATTTCTTCGATTCGGGAGAGGAGATTCTTTTACACAATCAAAGAAATATTTCGGTGAAAGCAAGGAGTGTTGTGGTGCTGATTTCAAAGCCGGTGTAAGGGACGGAAATCAAAGAATGCTTCTCTCCGAAACCGCCGTCCGGTAGTTGCTTTAAAGTTGTTGTAAAGCACGAAATTGCGTTGTCAAGATGAAAAGTTGCACAAAGTTCAAGAAGTAATGATATTGAAGTTAGGATTACCTAATTCAGCAATTATACTACATATTGTGGTGTTTTTCCTGAGTCATACTAAATATTGTGTTTTGGTACTTGTGTCAATTGAACTATCGGCAAAATTCAACTATAATAAAAACCGCCACCTATTCGGTGGCGGTTTTTAAAACGAAAGAATCGAATGGTGACCGGGAGAATCAAGCGGCGATCGAAAGGATCGAATGACGACCGAGGGAATCAAATGACGGCGGCAAACAGGAGGGGTAATAGGATGAAGATCATCAAGAGGAACGGACAAGAGGTGGATTTTGACAGGAGGAAGATATCGCAGGCGATTGAAAAAGCGAATGCGGTGGTTGTGCCGGAAAAGCGTTTGCTCAGTGTGCAGATTGAGAACATTGCCTGCGAGGTGGAACTTGCCTGTGCGGCGATGAATCGTGCCGTGAGCGTGGAGGAAATACAGGACATGGTCGAGGATCAGCTCATGAGTTACCGGGCGTTCGAGGTGGCGAGAAAATACATTACCTATCGCTATATTCAGGGTTTGAAACGCGTGTCCAACACCACCGATGACAAGATTCTGGCTTTGATTCGCTGCGAGAATGAAGAGGTAAAGCAGGAGAATTCCAATAAAAATCCGACTGTGAGCAGCGTGCAGAGGGACTATATGGCGGGAGAGGTTTCCAAAGACCTGACGGAACGCATCCTTCTTTCCGGGGATATTGTGGAAGCACACAGAGAAGGCATTATTCATTTTCATGACACCGATTATTTTGCCCAGCATATGCACAATTGCGATCTGGTGAATCTGGAAGACATGCTGCAAAACGGAACCGTGATTTCGGGAACATTTATCGAGAAACCGCACAGTTTTTCCACCGCCTGCAATATTGCCACGCAGATCATTGCGCAGGTGGCATCCAGCCAATACGGCGGACAGAGCATTTCTCTCACGCATCTGGCACCTTTTGTGGATATCAGCCGCAGAAAAATCACCGAAGAGGTGGAATCCGAAGTTTACGGACTGAATTTGGGAACGGAGCGCAAAGAGCAGATTGTGGAAAAAAGACTTCGTGCGGAGATCAACAAGGGGGTTCAAACCATTCAGTACCAGGTGGTGACTCTTATGACCACAAACGGCCAGGCACCGTTTATTACCGTTTTCATGTATTTGAACGAAGCGAAAAATGAGCGGGAAAAGTCGGATCTTGCGATGATTATCGAGGAGATGCTGAGGCAAAGGATACTCGGGGTGAAGAATGAAGAAGGTGTGCGGATTTCTCCGGCATTTCCGAAGCTGATTTATGTCCTGGAAGAGGACAATATCAGACGGGGCACGCAGTATTACTATCTGACCGAGATGGCGGCAAAATGCACCGCAAAACGCATGGTTCCGGATTATATCTCCGAGAAGAAAATGCTGGAGTTGAAAGTGGACAAAAACGGAGACGGGCATTGTTATACCTGTATGGGATGTCGTTCCTTTTTGACACCGTATGTGGATGAGAACAATCAGCCGAAATACTACGGTCGATTCAATCAAGGTGTGGTGACTTTGAATCTGGTGGATGTCGCCCTTTCGTCCGGCAAGGATATGGGGCGCTTTTGGGAGATTCTGGAGGAGCGTTTGACTCTTTGTCACAAGGCATTGCGCGCAAGGCATGAAAGGCTCAAAGGCACACCATCCGATGTGGCGCCGATTCTATGGCAGTACGGCGCATTGTCCCGCCTGAAAAAGGGAGAGGTCATCGACAAGCTGCTGTACGGCGGTTATTCCACCATCAGTCTGGGATTTGCCGGCCTGTATGAATGCGTGAAGTATATGACGGGAAAAAGCCATACGGATGAGGAGGCAAAGCCGTTTGCCCTCGACATCATGCAAAGAATGAACGATGTCTGCAGGGAGTGGAAGGCGGCGGAGAACATCGACTATTCGATTTACGGCACACCGCTGGAATCCACCACCTATAAGTTTGCAAAATGTCTGCAAAAGCGATTCGGCATCATTGAGGGAATTACGGACAAGAATTATATCACGAACAGTTATCATGTGAATGTGGCGGAGGAAATCGATGCGTTTACGAAGCTGAAATTTGAAAGCGAGTTCCAAAAGCTTTCACCGGGCGGAGCCATTTCCTATGTGGAGGTTCCGAATATGCAGAACAATATCGATGCGGTCATCAGTCTGCTGCAATACATCTATGAGAATATTATGTATGCCGAGCTGAATACCAAATCGGATTATTGTCAGGTCTGCGGTTATGACGGGGAAATTGTCATCGAGGAAGAGGACGGAAAGCTTGTTTGGACTTGTCCGAAGTGCAAAAATCGCGATGAAAGCAAGATGAATGTGGCAAGGCGAACCTGCGGATATATCGGAACGCAGTTTTGGAATCAGGGCAGAACGCAGGAGATCAAGGACAGGGTATTGCATTTGTAAACGGGCAGAATGAGGAGAATATGTACTATTCGATGATAAAATATTGCGACATCGCCAATGGACTCGGGGTGCGCACCAGTCTGTTCGTATCGGGCTGCACCCATCGCTGCAGGGGCTGTTTTAATGAAGCAGCCTGGGATTTTGAGGCGGGAGAGGTCTTTACCGGGGATGTGGAAGAACAGATTTTGGAATCGTTGAAACCGGAGTACATTGCCGGGCTGTCTTTGCTGGGCGGAGAACCGATGGAGATCGTGAATCAGAGAGTTTTGGTTCGTTTTCTGAGAAAGGTGAAGGCAGCCTGTCCGCAGAAAAACATTTGGTGTTACACGGGTTATACCTATCCGGCGGATTTTCAAACCGGTGCGAGAGCCAACTGTGAGGTGACAAGGGAAATGCTTTCCTACATTGATGTTTTGGTGGACGGGGAGTTTATCGGAGAATTGTATGATATCGGTCTGAAATTCAGAGGAAGCTCCAATCAGCGATTGATTGATTTAAAGGAAAGCGAAAAGCGAAAAGGGATTGTGGAATTGGATCTGTTTAACAAGTGAAAGGGGCTGTCGTATCAAATAATTCAATGCCCCTTTCAATAAACAAAAAAATAAACTCTGAAACAATAGAGTGTTAAATTCTAAAGCTTCTAAAGATGGTCTAAAGATAGGGGGATTGACAAACGGATAAATCTTTGATAACTTATAAAAAAATAACACAGAGAACTGACCAACGAGATGCGTTCCATCGGGGCGATGAGTTGAAAATCAGATCCTTATATCATTTAACGAATTCCGTTAAAATATGTGAGCGACGGACGTGAGATACGAATGTTGCTGTGCATGAAAGCACAGTTTTTTTGTACCCTC
>JBHAEV010000098.1:0-30009 GCA_041855735.1 Lachnospiraceae bacterium | reverse complement strand
CCTCGGTAAACACATCCATCAATATCAGATCGAAATCCCCTTTTGCGCAGCAAATCACGGCATTCCTCGCATCCTTGATGCACATTCCGACATCAAAAAAATAATTGCATGCCTCAAACTTTTCGATTTCACTGCAAATTCCTTTTTGCTGCAGCACGGAATCTTCCACGACCAAAACTCTGACTCTCTCTCTCATACTTCATCCCCATAAATACATCAAAACTTTGTTCGTCCCCGATGAAACAAAAGTCACTTTATTCTATCGAAATAATCGAACGATGTTTCAGTCCCTTAACTTTGTATCCCCTATTCTGCCAATTATAGTACAATGTTCATAAAAATGAAATAGAATTACAATGTTTTTTAATATAAAAAACTTTATAAACTCGAGAGTTTAACACTTTCTCTTCTTTTTCCACATCACGAAAATCCGGGTGTATGGCGAACAATAGATGACGGCGATTGTCGACGGATGAAATTTTTCACCGTTCATATAATATTTACAAACATTTTAAATCACTTTCACAGTATCAACAAAAAATAGCCATGAATATGAACTATACTTTGAATCACAAACAACAAAGCAACACAAAAGCGGAGTTGTTGAAGTATAAACTGCTTACAAGATTTTTTTCATAATACTCGAGCCGACAGTCTTTGATTGTCGGCTCTCCTCCCGTTTACGGGGTTTCTCTTTTGCATCGGGATTTCCTGTGATTGTGATTTTTCGGATTTGGTTTATGAAATGCTCTGTTTTTCGCACCGTCCGCACAATCATCCTCACAGCAACGCAAGATTCACGGCTTTTGAACTTATCAACGAAGACTCTTTACCATCGCCTCGACCAATCCCTTCGCCGTATTCTCCTTTGCCGTAATATCTGCAAAAATCCCCTGTTTTTCACATTCTTTGGCGGTTTCCGGTCCGATTGCCGCGATTTTCGGCACTTTTTTCGCATCTTTTGCATTGTTTGCAAGGTGTTCCATGCCCGGACCGGATGTTCTTTGAAATTCTTCCGGCATTTTTTCGCCGAGCATTTCCCGAAATGCCTTCACCGCGCTCGGACTTGCCAGTGTCACAAAATCCACTTTTGAAACCATCCTTTGCAGTTCTTCTTTTCTTCGTCTGTCCACATGTGTCCGGTATATATACGCATCCGTATACGGGATTCCTGCCTCCTTTAGCTTGTCTGCCAGATATGGATTGGCTTCCTTTGCCCGTACCAGCAGAATCTTGTCCGACTTTGTCAAATGCGACAAGAGTTCATCCGCCAATGCGACGGAGGTAAACGCGGTAGGCATGAAATCCTCCACATAGCCGAAACTGCGAAGGGTTTCCCTGCTGCCCTCGCCGATTACCGCAAATTTCAGATGTGCAATCTGTCTTTGATCAAAATGTCTTCCCGCGGATGTCAGACTTTGAATGTATCGAAAAAATGCCTCCACCCCGTTGGAGCTGGTGAAAATCAAATAGCTGTATTCGCTCAGGCATTTCATCGCCGTTTCAAACGCTTCGCTCGGTTCATACACCGTTTCAATCAGACTGATGGCAATGTCCCTGCCTCCGGCTTTTCGGATTTGCGGACGCAATTTGTTCACCATGCTCCTTGTCCCCGTGATCAGCACCGACTTTCCGTGCAGCGGAAGATGCTGCCTCATTTCCCTTCCCGCCTCACAAGACAATCCGAGTTCTTCCCCGATTTTGACCACATCCCCGACAACAATGACGGCGGGTGCCTGCACATCGTTTTCCTGTACTACGGCAGGAAGATCTTTCAGGGGAGCAACATATGCCCTTTCCTCGGCGCTCATTCCGTTGGAAATGATCGCCGCGGCGGTATTCTCATCTTTGCCGTATCGGATCAGTTCCCCGACGATTGTAGCGACATTGTTCAATCCCATTAAAAAAACCAATGTGCCGCCAAGCCTTGCGATTGTTTCATCCAATCGAATGCTGCCGTTCATCTCATGCCCGGTAATCACATGAAAGGAGGTCGCCACCCCCCGGTGCGTCACCGGTATCCGTACATTTTCCGGCACGGCGATGCAGGACGAAATCCCCGGAATGATCTCAAATTCAATCCCCTCTTCCTTTAAGAACAATGCCTCCTCCGACCCTCTGCCGAATACAAAAGGATCTCCGCCCTTCAGACGCACCACATCCTTGCCCGATTTCGCCAGGTCCGACAGCAGTCGATGGATTTCTTCCTGTTTCATGCTGTGCTGTCCGAAACTCTTTCCGACATAAAAAAGCTCTGCCCCGAGTCTTGCTTCATTGAGAAGCGAGGCAGCCAATAATTTATCATATACAATGCAGTCCGCCTCGCGAATTTTGTCCCGGGCTTTTTTTGTCAAATGCTCCTCTTCGCCGATGCCGGCTCCCACAAGATATACTTTTCCGAATTTCAAGGCACTGACGATCTCCCGAATCTGTGATGCCTCCGTAATTGTCCTGCTCACTTTCCGGACTCTGCGAAGTTTATCGCTCTTTGCATCCCTCTTTGCCCGAAATCTGCGATCGCCGATGATTTCAATTTCTTTCTCATCCGTCGCTTCTTCCTGCGCAAAAAACGCATTCACAGAAATCTTATCCCCCACGGTTTTCGTATGGATTCCGCACGGTGCATTGCAGCCGCCCGCCATGACGCGCAAAAATTCCCTTTCCACCTCAAAACTTTTTTTCGTTGTTGCATCGGTCAGGGCGTCCATCATCTCCAAAAATTCTCCGCTTCTTGCCTCCAATGCAAGGATTCCCTGACATGCCGCCGGTAAAAAGAGATCTTTATCCAAAAACTCACAAAAAAACGGCTCCAGAATGTCGCCGACATGCGGCGCGATCCGCTTTAATCCGGCATTAGCCAGAATAATGGCATCATATTCTCCGGCTTGAAGCTTCTGCAGTCTTGTTTCCACATTTCCCCGAATATCCTTGATGATTGCCCCGGGATAATGCTGTTTGATCTGAATGCTTCTTCGAAGCGATCCCGTTCCGACAATGATGCGTTCGTTTTTTCCAAGCTCCCTGCAGGAAACCAGCACATCCGAAGCATCCTCCCTTCTCCCGACGGGATACAGACTCACGCCCTTTGGCATGATCAAAGGCATGTCCTTTGCGGAATGCACCGCCATATCGATTTCTCCGTTTAACAGAGCCTGTTCCAGCTCCTGTGTAAATACACCTTTGCCTCCGATTTGATTCAGACTTTGATGCAGGAGTTTATCACCCGTCGTCTGCATGGTCACCACTTTTGCTTCCACATCCGGGTAATGCTCTTTGATCATCCCGATTACCATATTCGTTTGAATCAGGGCAAGTTTGCTTTTTCTGCTGCCGATCCGAATCCTCGCCGGCATTTTTCCATCTGTCATACTACTCCTCTTGCATTGCCTCCCTTACCCGTTTCGCAAACATCTCACGAACCGGCTCATACTCTCCGAGTCCTTTTACAAGGCAATGCACCTCATATCCCTCTTTTTCAAATACGGACTTCCATGATTCTTCCTCATCGCCCGCCATGTCGTTTTTTGCATGATCTCCCGCCACCAGCATGAACGGAGTCAGCAAAACCTTACGGTACTTCGAATGCTTCACATGCTTTAAAACCGTTTCCACATCCGGATACGCCTCCACCGTGCCTACGAAAACATGTTCCTGCCCCATGTCTTTAAAACGATAGTCCAATGCCGCATACGCGGAATTGGAAAAATGCTCGCTGCCATGCCCCATCAATACAATCGCAAACTCCTCCTGCGAAAGGCCGTTTGACCGAAAATAGTCCTGAAATTCCGCACATAAAATCGTGCAAACCCGCTCATAGTCACTGTCTTCGGTCAGCAATGGAGATGTCACCTTCAGCGAATGAAAATACGGGCGATATTCTTCCATATCCCGAAGCATTTGATGATATTCGACACCGTTGATGATGTGCGTCGGCACCACAATCAGATCCGTAACCCCGCCGTCTTTCATCCGATCCATGGCTTCGCGCACCGTATCGATTTTTACACCGTCTCTTTCCCGTATCCGCTCGATGATCATACGGCTTGTCCATGCCCGATATACCTTCCGTCCGCTTGTTTTTGCAATCCCGTCTTCCAGTTTTTCGATATTTTTTACCCTTGTGTCCTCATGCGTGGTGCCGAAACTCACCACCAGAATCGCTTTCATCAATAATACTCCCCCTTCGCAAGTTCCGATGCGATCTCTTTCGCAAAATAAGTGATATAAATATCTGCTCCGGCTCTTTTCGCCGCAACCGCCATTTCCATCATAATCCGTGTTTCATCGATAAAGCCGAGCCCGGCTGCCGCCTTCACCATCGCGTATTCTCCGCTGACCGAATATGCGGCAATCGGCAAATCCGTTCGCCCCCTCGCCTCACGCACGATATCCAGATAGTTCATCGCCGGCTTTACCATGATGATATCCGCCCCCTCCCGTATGTCCAGCTCGATTTCACGGAGCGCTTCCAAACGATTGTGAAAATCCATCTGATAACTTTTACGGTCTCCGAACGCAGGTGCGGAATCCGCCGCCACTCGGAACGGTCCGTAGAATGCAGAGGCAAATTTGGCGGAATATGCCATAATCGGAATGTCCGTAAATCCGTTTTCATCCAATGTCTCCCGTATGGCTGCCACCCTGCCGTCCATCATATCGGACGGTGCAATCATATCCGCTCCCGCCCTTGCATGGGAGAGTGCAATCTTCGACAAATAGTTCAGGGTGGCATCATTGTCCACTTCCCGTCCGTGCAGTATCCCGCAATGCCCGTGCGAAGTATATTCACACATGCACACATCCGTAATCAGATACACATCCGAAAACTGTTCCTTTATCGCCCGAATCGCCCTTTGCACAATTCCGTTTTCCGCAAAACTTTCACTTCCGCACGCATCCTTGGTATCCGGAATTCCGAACAGCAAAAACGAATTCACTCCCGCCTTCTGCATGTCTGCTATTTTCAAAATCGCCTGATCCGGACTGAAGCGATACTGTCCCGGCATGGCGGATATTTCCTCCGCAATTCCCGTACCCTCCGCAATAAACATCGGATATACCAAGGCATCGACGCTCAGCTTCGTTTCCCGCACCATGCTTCGAATGGTTTTATTCTTTCTCAATCTTCTCGGTCTGTTTTGCATTTCTTTCCTTTTCTTTTATCCATGGTTCAATTTTCGCAGCAGACTCTCTTTCACATCATCGCCTGCAAAAGCAATTTCCACCGCATTTTTGTTCAGCTTATCCACCGTTTCTTTTTCTATCGGAAAGTGATCCGCAAGAAACTCCAATTCTTTTCGCAAAGTCGTTCTGCTTACGGTTCGATTGTCCGTATTGACCGTACAAAGCAAATCTTCCGACAAAAACTCATGCAGAGGATACTCCGCCCGGTTCGAAACCGCTTTCGTTTGCAGATTGCTGATCGGGCACATCTCAATGCCGACTCCTTTCTCTCTGCACAGCCGGATGATTTCCCGATTTCCCCGCAGTGCAATACCGTGGCCGATACGGCGGGCACCTGCTTCCAGAGCGAATTTCACCTCTTCGACATTTCCGCATTCTCCCGCATGTACCGTATAACGATAACCCAGTTTTCCCGCTTTTGCAAACAATTCCGTAAACCGACTTGTGGAAAACGCCGCTTCGTCTCCCGCAAGATCCAGTCCGACCAGCCCGTGCCCGTGGTAATCCTTTATTTCCCGAAACATGTTCAGGCTGTCCTCAACGGGATGGTGTCGCATGGCGCATGCCAGCAATCCCCATCGGATCCCGGTCTCCCTCTCTCCGTCTTTCAAACCCTCCAGCACCGCTTCCATCACATCCCGCAGACCTAGATTCTCATGCACATGAAAAAGGGGGGCAAATCGGGTTTCCGCATAAATCACATGATCATCCGCCAGACTGCGCAAAAAATCCCTGCTCGCTTTGCGAAGCGATTCTTTTGTATTCAGTACACGCAGCGGAATCGAAAACTTCTCCAAATACTCCGCTAGGCTCCTGCAGTCCATATCCACGGAAATCTCCGAATCCTTCAACTTCTTTCCGAGAGTTTCCTCCATGGTGGACTTCGGAATCGAACCGTCCAGATGACAATGCAATTCCATTTTCGGAACTTGCGCAATGTATTCTTTGATATTCATGTCAAGCCTCATCTCCTTTTTCTTACAATGCTCTTCCCATCCATTTCGAAAACGGCTTCAGCTCCTCCATCAGTGCATCGAAGCGGTCAAAGGTCAATGACTGCGGTCCGTCGGAAAGCGCTTTCTCCGGGCAAGGATGCACCTCGATCATCAAGCCGTCCGCACCCGCCGCCACCGATGCTCTGGCCAAAGGTGCCACATATTCGCGGACACCGGTCGCATGGGAAGGATCCACAATAATCGGCAGATGTGTTTTGCTTCGAAGTACCGGCACGGCGCTGATATCCAGAGTATTTCTGGTGGATGTTTCAAAGGTGCGAATCCCCCGTTCACACAGCACGATATTCGGATTCCCCTCGGAAATGATGTATTCCGCCGCATTGAGCCATTCTTCAATGGTTGCGCTCAGCCCTCTCTTAAGCAGAACCGGAATCCCGCTTCTGCCCGCCTCTTTCAACAGTTCGAAGTTTTGCATATTTCTGGCTCCGATTTGAATCATATCCACATATTTGCCCGCCTTTTCGATTGCCCGCTCGGAAGTCACTTCACAGATCACCCGGATGTCAAAGCAATCCCCTGCCTCCTTCATATAGCGAAGCCCCTCTTCTTCCAGACCTTGGAAGGAATACGGCGACGACCTCGGCTTGTACGCACCGCCCCGCAGAAAATTTGCCCCCGCGGCCTTGACTCTGTTTGCCGTTTCCATGAGCTGTTCCCGGCTTTCCACGGCGCACGGTCCCGCCATCACCGTCAGATTGGAAGGTCCGATCTGCGTATTTCCCACCTTTACCGTCGAAAATTCCGGATGAAACTTTTTGTTCACAAGCTTGTAACTTTCGGTTACATTGACAATGCGATCGACGCCCTCCAGTATCTCCAGATTTTTATTCAGCAGTCCGGACTTGTCGCCGACCGCACCGACGATGGTCACCTCGTCGCCTTTGGACAGATGCGCCTGACAACCCGCTTCCTCAATCATTTTCACGATTTTTTCGACCGCCATGGAATCGGCGTTTTTCTTCATAATTACAATCATTTTTCACTTTCCTTTCCGATGCGAACTGTGTTTTACAAAATCTTCACTTTCGATTTGTTGACATTTCCCGCGATTTCCTCTCTTCTTTTCCCAGCGTTTTCCAAACCGTAAAAATCATCGTGGTATAGCAGGCGATGCCGCCGATATAATTGCTGATCGGTTCCGCGTAGAATACGCCGTTCACTCCGATATAAACCGGCAGCAGCAATGTCAGCGGTACGACAATGAACACCTTTCGAAGCAGACTGAAAAAAATGGCATGTTTGGAATACCCCAAAGACACAAAGATCGATTGTCCGCAGAACTGGAAACTCATCATAAAAAATCCCATGAAAAAGATATTCAGGGCGGGAATCGCGACCGCAATCAGTGCTTCATCCTTTGTAAACATCCGGATGAATACATCCGGAAACAGATCGATGACGAGCCATGCCAAAAACGTATATGCAATTCCGCCGATGCTGACAAACTTGATTCCATCCTTGACTCTTTGGTATTTTCCGGCGCCGAAATTGTATCCCAGCACCGGCTGCGCACCGATGGTCAAACCGTGAACCACCAGGGTAAAGATATCGCGGATGGAGTTGAGGATCGTCATCGAACCCACATAAAGCTCTCCGCCATACCTTTGCAAAGTCGTATTGCAGGCAATCTGTGTCAGACTGTTTGTCACCATCATCGTAAAACCGCTGACTCCAAGTGTCAGTATCTCCCCGACCAGACCCGGATTTTTTACCTTCATATATTTTCCGTCTATTTTATACATCGGCTTATTTCCGGTCAAAAACCGCAGTACCCAGAAACAGCTGAGCCCCTGACTGATGACTGTGGCAATGGCGGCCCCCCGAATCCCCATCCGAAACACAAAGATAAAAACCGGATCAAGAATGATATTTGCAATCGCCCCGACCATGGTGGTCATCATCCCGACTTTGCCGAATCCCTGCGAGTTGATAAAGGGATTCATTCCGAAGCCGATCATCGCAAACAAGGTTCCCGTCAGATAAATCTGCAGATAAGCTCTCGCATAGGGATAGGTCAAATCCGATGCGCCGAACGCATAAAGGATCGGTTTCATAAAAAAGTAAAAGAGCAGCATCAGAACCAGACCGGTTCCGACTATCAGTGAGAAGCTGTTTCCCAGAATCTCCCTCGCCTTTTCGTGATTCCCCTTCCCTCTCTCGATCGAGCAAAGTGGCGCTCCGCCGGTCGAAAACAAATTGGTAAAAGCGGAAATAATCGATATAACGGGAAATGCCAGACCGACACCGGTCAGCGCAAGTCCGTCACCGGTATTCATATGCCCGATATAAATCCGGTCGACAATATTGTAAAGCACCTGAATAATCTGCGATGCCGTATACGGAATCGCCATATACAGGATGTTCTTCCACATCGCTCCCTTTGAAAAATCCCTGCTTTTTTCCATGTTTCCTCCCATCTGTCATCCGTCCAGTCGATCCAGAATGGCAAATCCCTTTTCTCTCAAATACCCTTTCCATTCCGAAAACCCGTACATCAAACTGTCTTTTTGGTGGCTGTCCGAGTTGAAAATAAACCTGCCTTTGCCGTCTCGAATGTATTCCATGATTTTGAGATCCGGATACGGAGCATTTCGATAGCCGCGAATCATGGCTCCCATATTGATCTCAAACAAAACATCCGACTCCAGAATCCGATCGACGGCTTCCCGATATGCTTTTACATATCGGGGATGTTCCTTGTCAAACATGGTATTGTCCTGATTGAATTTCATCACCAGATCAAAATGCCCGACGATATCACATTTTGTCCGGCGGACAACATCCCCCGCCAGTCGAAAATAATCTTCGAGATAGGCATAGATGTCGCCATGATAATATGTTTGCACATCCTTTAACACGGCGTCCTTTCCCAGATCCACAGTCAGGTAATTCCCGTCTTTTCGGATATAATGCACCGATCCGATGATGTAATCAAAATCCGCACGATCGATGTCCGAGTAGTAGTCCTGTTCCAATCCGAGAAGCACCTGTATGCGCCCCTTGTATTCTTCTTTTCGTTTGCGTATCTCCCGGACATACTCCTTCGTCCCTTCCGGGGACATACACCATTCTCTGTCGAAGTCCACATAGGAATGCCCCGAAAATCCGATGGCGTCCATCTTCTTTTCGATCGCCGCCTCAATCATTTCAACGGGTGTATCGTTTCCGTCACAATATACCGTATGCATGTGATAATCCGCCTTCCACCGCTGATTGCCCCTCTCCATGTCACACCTCCTTGCAGCCGGTCATTTTCTCCTGCCGGAATCAGGTCATCTTCTCCTGTTTTACTTTCGTGTCAATGATATGTCTGCGTGCCAGCTCATTGGTGATTTCCTCCGGGCTGATTCCCGCCTCCACCATCAAAACACAGATATGATAATACAAATCGGCAATTTCATAAACCGTTTCTTTCTTATCCCCTGCCTTTGCCGCAATAATGACTTCCGTGCATTCCTCGCCGATTTTTTTCAATATTTTGTCGATTCCTTTTTGGAAAAGATAGGTCGTGTAAGAATTCTCCGGCATTTTCTTTTTTCTGTCATGAAGCAGTTCCATTAATTTATGTGCAGAAAACTCCCGAAATGTCGGATTGTTGTAAAACTCGTTTTCAAAGCAGGAATATGTTCCCAGATGACACGCGGGACCGAGCGGTTTCACCGCCACCAGCAAACTGTCCCTGTCGCAATCCGCGGTAATCGAAGCGATTCTTTGATAGTTCCCGCTGGTTCCGCCCTTTATCCACAGTTCTTTTCTGGAGCGGCTGTAAAAACAGGTCAAACCCTTCTCCAGAGAAATCCGAAGGCTCTCCCTGCTCATGTAGGCAAGCATCAGCACATCCTTTGTCACATAATCGCAGACCACGGCGGGAATTAAGCCGTGATCGTCAAATTTTAATTCATCCATCAATTTTTCATTGATCACAACATTGTCATTCATAATGACACTACTCCTAAGATTCACCTCTAACCTCCCTTACTGAAATCTGATTTGCTTTTAATTCTCGCTTTAATTCCAAAATGCCGACCTCCCCAAGATGAAAGATGGAAGCTGCCAGGCCTGCATCCACCATGGGAAGCTTTTGAAACAATTCCACAAAATGACCGACGTTTCCCGCACCGCCGGAAGCAATGACCGGAACTCTCGCAATATCGCAGACTGCCGAAAGCATCTCCAGATCAAAACCGTTTCGAACACCGTCCGTATCGATGGAATTGACCACGATTTCCCCCGCGCCGTCATCCTGCGCTCTTTTGATCCACTCCATTGCATCAATTCCGGTATTCTCCCGCCCTCCGTTGGCAAAAACGGTAAATCCGCTTTCCGTTCTTCGGATGTCCGCGGACAAAACCACGCATTGACTTCCGTAGATTTTCGCAGCCTCCGAAATCAGTTTCGGATTCCGGATTGCACCGGAGTTGACGCTGACCTTATCCGCCCCGCAGGAAAGCACATATTCAAAATCCGCCACATCCCGGATCCCCCCGCCCACGGTTAAGGGGATAAAGACCTGACTTGCCACCTCTTTTAATATATCCGAAAATAATGTTCGATTCTCAAACGAAGCGGTAATATCATAAAACACCAGCTCATCGGCTCCGTTTTTGCTGTAAAACTCAGCAAGTTCCACCGGAGATGCCAGGTCGCTCAAACCGGAAAAATTTACGCCCTTTACCACCCTGCCGTTCTTTACGTCCAGACAGGGAATGATTCTTTTTGTGATCATTTGCCTCCTATCTCACGGATATCCCGATTGCGTCCGCAATCCTGACCGCCCCTTCATAATATGCCTTTCCCACAATCGCACCGTACAGCCCCGATTCCGACAATCTTTGTATATCCTCCAGATCCGTCACTCCGCCGGAGGCTATGATATCGACGTCCACTTCTTTCCTCAATTGTTCGTACAAGGAAAGATTGACTCCCTGCATCATCCCGTCTTTGGAAATATCGGTGCAGATAATGCACTTGACTCCGATCTGCTCAAGTTCTCTGCAAAATGCGATGCCCTCCTTTTCGGACTTCTCTGTCCAGCCGGAAATTGCCGCCATGCCGTCCTTGATGTCCACGCCGACGGCAATCCTGCTGCCGTAAGTTTCCAATGCCCTGTGCAGAAAATCCCGATCCAAAAGAGCCGCCGTACCCAGTATGGCACGATTGACCCCCGTTTCCATCAATTCCGAAAGACTTTCCATGTTTCGAATCCCGCCGCCCGCCTGCACAAACAGGGAGCTTTGTTCCACCAGTTTTTTTATCCATGATGTATGCACCGGTCTTCCGAGCTTTGCACCTTCCAGATCCACCACATGCAAATATTTTGCACCGCTCTTTTCAAAATCCCGAACCAAATCCGAAGGATTCTCGGAATACACCTTCATTTGTTGATAGTCGCCCTTGATCAGGCGCACCGCCTTGTTGTCATACAGATCTATTGCGGGAAAAATATTCATTCCGACTCCTCTTTTTTTACTTTTTTTACTCCTGTTCACAAAAAGCCCTCAGTATCGCAAGTCCCACATCCCCGCTCTTTTCCGGATGAAACTGGCATCCGAACACATTGCCCCGCTCCACCGCCGCGGTTACCTCCAGGCCGTAATCCGTGGTTGCAATCACACATTCCTCACAGCCGGTTGCATGATAGGAATGTACAAAGTACACATAATCATTCTCGCATACATATTTTAAAAGCCTGCTTTCTTTCTTTATATGCAGCCGGTTCCATCCGATATGCGGGATCTTCATTTCCTTCGGCAAATCAAACGGCACAATGTTTCCTTTCAGAATCCCGAGCCCTTTGTGCTCACCGAATTCCAGACTCGTTTCAAACAACATCTGCATTCCCAGACAGATTCCAAGAAGCGGTGTTCCCGCTTCCGCTCTTTTTACAATCAACTCGTCCAAACCGCATTCCCGAAGCTTGTTTGCGGCATCCTCAAATGCCCCCACTCCGGGAAGAATCAGCTTCTTCGCATTTTCGATCACCGCCTTGTCCCTGCTGATCGTGATGTCGACTCCGATTTTTGAAAACGAACTTTTTAGGGAAAACAGATTTCCCACACCATAGTCTATCAGTACGATCATTCCAACACCCCTTTTGTCGACGGAATTTTCCCGGCATTCTCCGGGTCGATTTTGATTGCCGCCTTAATACTTCTTGCCACGGACTTGAACATGGCTTCCGCAATATGATGTGAATTTTCTCCGTTAAGCATACGGATATGCAAAGTCAGACCGGAATGCCTCACAAATGCCAGCCAAAACTCCTTGACCAGTTCGGTGTCGAAGTCTCCGATTTTCTGTGCCGGTATGTTTGCATCATACACCAGCATGCTTCTTCCGGACACATCCACCGCACTTTGCATCAACACTTCATCCATCGGCAGGATCATAGATCCGTAGCGATAAATCCCCTTCTTGTCGCCGAGCGCCTTTGAAACGGCACTGCCCAGCACGATGCCGATGTCCTCCACCGAATGATGGTAGTCAATCCATATATCCCCTTCGCATTTCAACTCCAGATCCATGCCGGAATGGGCGGCAAACAAGGTCAGCATATGGTCCAAAAAGCCGATCTTCGTGCTTAATTTTGCCTCTCCCGTTCCGTCCAGATTGCAATAAAGTTCAATCCCGGTTTCCTTCGTGTTTCGAACGATTCTAGCGCTGCGCATCCTGTTCCTCCAGTATTCTCTTTAAGCTGTCCGTTAATGCATCCATCTGTGCAATGCTGCCGATTGTGATTCGGACAAAGTTCTGTATTCTCTCCTTGGAAAAATGCCGAACCAGTATTTTGGACTCTTTTAATTTTAAATACAGATTTTCACCCGAAATCTTCTCATGACTTGCAAATAAAAAATTCGCCTCGGAATCCAGAACCCGAAACCCGAGTGCCTTCAGCTGTTTTTGTAAATACTCTCTGTTTTCCACGGTCTTTTCGATGTTTTTTCGGATCTCCCGTTCCGCTTTCAGGATTCCGATTCCCATGCTCATCGAAAAGGAATTGATATTGTAAGGATTGATCGAATAGCGGATGGTATGCAGTTCCCGAATCAATTCTTCGCAGGCGAACCCGTAGCCGAGCCGAAGACCCGCCGCACTTCTGGACTTGGAAAATGTCCGGCAAACCAACAGATTGTTGTAGGTGTGAATCAATTCCAGACAGCTTTGCGCACCGAAGTCCACATATGCCTCGTCAATGACCACAACATGGTTCGGATTGCTGCGAACGATTTCTTCGATTTGTGCCTTTGAGAGCGCAATCCCCGTCGGCGCATTCGGATTGGCAATCACGATATTCTTCCGGATATCGATATAATCCCTCACACGAATGCGAAACTCTTCATCCAGCTTGATCTTCTCAAACGGAATCCCGTTCACCTGCGCGAATACCTCATAGAAGCCGTAGCTGATATCCGGGAATGCAAACGGATGATCCGCATCCCCGTAAGCCAGAAATGCAAAGTTCAGCAGCTCATCCGAGCCATTGGCTGTAATGACTTCCCCCGGACTGACATGGTACAAATCGGCAATTTCCCTGTGCAGCGCTTTGCATTCCGGATCCGGATACAGAGAAAGCTCCCTCATGTTTTGAAGCGCAAAATCCCATGCACACTCCGGCAAAGGCAGAAATGCTTCGTTCGTGTTCAGTTTGATATACTCCGCATTCCCCGGCTGCTCGCCCGGAACATAGGCCTTCAGATTTTTGAATTTCTTACTCAGCATCACTTCCGTCCTCTTTTATCGGTGCCGAAGCTCCTTTTTCATATTCCCGCAATCCTTCTTCGGGAGCCGAAGCTCCTTTTTCATATTCCCGCAATTCTTCTTTTCGAATCAGGGCACTTCTTGCATGCGCCTGCAATCCTTCCCGAAGGGCAAACAGGGCGATATCGTCCGCGACATCCAAAAGTGCTTCCCTAGTGTAATAAGTATACTGCATTTTCTTTACAAAGTCTTCCACTCCGAGCGGACTCGCAAATCTGGCGGTTCCGAGTGTCGGCAGCGTATGATTTGCCCCGCTCAGATAATCCCCCAGACTCTCCGGCGTGTAATGCCCCAAAAAGACCGATCCGGCATGCCTTACCCCGGCCAGCAAGTCAAACGGCTCCCGCACGCACAGTTCCAGATGCTCGGGAGCTATGGCATTGGAAATATCGACGGCATCGGAAATATGTTCCACCAGAACTATTTTACCATGGTTTTCCATCGATTTGCGCGCAATTTCCATTCTCGGCAAATTTAACAATTGCCGCTTTACTTCCTCGCCGACTTCCTCTGCAAGCGTTGCGGAAGTCGTTACCAAAATCGCGCTCGCCATCGCATCATGTTCCGCCTGCGAAAGCAAATCCGCCGCCAAAAATCTCGGATTCGCACTGTCGTCCGCAATGATCAGAATTTCACTCGGACCGGCAATCATGTCGATATCCACCTGTCCGAAAACCTGCTTCTTCGCTTCCGCTACAAAGGCATTGCCGGGACCGACGATTTTATCCACAATCGGAATGCTCTGTGTTCCGTAGGCAAGAGCCGCCACCGCCTGCGCTCCGCCCGCTTTATAGATTTTGTCAACTCCTGCCAGATGCGCGGCGGCGAGGATTTCCTTCGCAATCTTTCCGTCCCTTGCCGGCGGTGTAACCATAATAATCTCGCCGACATTTGCAAGTTTCGCGGGGATCGCGTTCATCAGCACGGTGGACGGATAGGATGCCGTACCGCCCGGCACATAAATCCCCACTCGATCCAAAGGAATGGTCATCTGCCCCATAATCGCCCCGAAACGCTTTGTCATCACATATCCGCTGTCACATTGTTTCTCGTGGAATTCCCGAATATTCTTCGCCGCTTTCTTCAGCACATTCAAAAAATCCGCATCCACCTTCTCCAGCGCCTCTTCGATTTCCGATTTGTCGACCGCCGGATTCGGGATATTTGCATGATCGAATTTCAGGGTATATTCTCTTAATGCCTCATCTTTTCGATTTCTCACATCCGAAATAATGTCTCTCACCGTCGCCTCGATATCGAAATTCTCCCGCTCCCGGCTTAGAATCGCTTTTGGATTTGTCTTGTCATACGAAACTATCTTCATGTTTTCTCCCTCATCTCATTCAACATTTCTCACTCGAAAGCACCAGACGCTTTCGCAGTTTCTCTGCAATATCGTCCACCGCCTCTTTTTTAAAAGCAAAGCCGGCACGGTTGGCAATCAATCTGGCACTGACATCACAGATTTTCTCCTTTACTTCCAGATCATTTTCCATCAATGTCTTTCCGCTTTCCACGATGTCCACAATGCAGTCCGAAAGCCCGAGTATCGGCGCAATCTCGATGGATCCGTTCAGGCGAATCACATCAATGTCTCTGCCCTGATTCGCATAATAGTTTTTCGCAATATGTTCAAACTTTGTCGCAACTCGAATCGTCTTCAGCGCATCGTCCTCAAAATCCTTTTTTGCCGCCACGGCAAGAAAACATTTCCCCATCTGCAAATCCATGAGTTCATACACATTCGGATGGTATTCCATCAGAATGTCCTTTCCGACAATCCCGAGATCCGCCGCCCCTCGTTCCACATAAATGGCAACATCCGACGGTTTTGCCCAAAAGTAGCGAAGACATAAATCCGGATTTTCGAAAATGAGCCTGCGTCCGCTTTCCATGATTTCCGGACAGGCAAAGCCGGATTCTTCCAACAGTTTGTACGCCTTTTCTCCAAGTCTGCCCTTGGGCAAGGCAATATTGATCCAATTCTGCAAAATTACTCCTTTCCGAAAGCCTGCAAGGTCACATTCGCATCCCGATCCACAAAGAACAGCTTTTTGTAGCGCAAGCCCTTCGGAATCGAAGTTTGCATCATAAAACTTTCCTCCATAAATGTCCTCTGGATTTTTGCAAGCTTTTCCGGTTTTACATCCCTGTCATAGATGATCAGACTGCTCACATCGAACTCCCGCTTCTCCTTCATCAAATGCTCCAGACCGTTCAGATAAATCGCGAAACCGATGGCACCGAACTCCTTGCCGAGCTTTCTGCTGAGTTTATCATACTGCCCGCCTCGCAGCACGCTGTCCGACACCCCTTCTACAAAGCCGCGAAAAACAATCCCGTGGTAATAGTTCAAATCATCGACAATGGATGCATCGATTCTGAGGCAGCCGTCCAGGCCGAGTATCCCGGCAACTTCCACAATCCCTTCCAATTCTTCGGAAATTTCCGCATCGCATCCGCATTCCTTTAAAACCGGTATGGCATTCTGCGGCGTATCGTGAATCCGCACCAGTTTTTGCAGCATTTCCGTATCTTCCCGATTCATCCCCGCTTTCGTGCAAAGCCTTGCCAGATCATGCGTGTTTTTATTGGAAATGCACTCCGTGAAAAGAATTTCCTCTTCGATACTCGGAACTCTCGTCCCTCTTTTTCGAAACGCTTCCATGACAAACTCATAAATTCCGAGATGGGAAACATGGATCACAAAGGACGAAGATATCGCCTGCAGGCTTCGAACCGCCATGCAAAGCACTTCGGATATGCTGTAACGGTCAAGTTCTCCCATACACTCCAGTCCCATCTGCATAAATTCCTGAAACGATTGTGAGGTGGGGGAAACACGATATACATTTTCCGTATAATACATCTTATGGATGTATTCCAGGTTTGCGGATTGGCTTCGAATCATACTCAAGGTCACATCCGGTTTTAATGCCATGAGCTTTCCGTTGGTGTCTGTGAAGCTGATGACCTGATCGGAGATCAGGAATTCCTTGTTTTTGGCATAAAAATCGTATTCCTCAAACTTGCGAGGTCGATATCTCTTGTATCCGAATTGTTCAAAAAGTTCCCTCAGACGGAAAATGATTCTTTCCTCATATTGTAAATTCATATTTTTCATTGCCTACCTCCGGCTCTGTACCATCCTTTCTCTCATTGCGAGCATGGATCGCAATGGTATTTCATTATGGTAGCACATTAATTTGTTAAAGTAAATTGATTTCTTGATATGAAATCCGGAATTTTGCAGTGAAATTCGCACAATCTTAATCGACACATTTTTAAAAAAATGTATAATTACTCACTGTATGTTAGGAAAACCTAAACATTAGGCGTCCCTAATGTTTATTTTCAGAAATTTTTCTATAATTTCTCTAATATTTTTATATATTTTTTGCTGCAGAAAATGCTAAGATATAGACATAGACGATGCCGTTCCTGTCGTTTGTATGGCTCAAACTTTTACCAAACGAGATCCGTCGGACGGCACCCATCAAAACGCAACCAAAAGTAGGAGGAAATCATGTCGAAATTTGTATGTAAAATTTGCGGTTTCATTCACGAAGGAGAATCCGCACCTGAAGTTTGTCCGAAGTGTAAAAAGAGCGATTGCTTTGAAGTTCTCACCGAGGAACAGGCGGGCACCAATCCATATGCCGGAACAAAAACCGAGAAAAATTTATTGGAAGCATTTGCCGGCGAATCGATGGCACGAAATAAATACACCTTTTTCGCAAGCGTAGCCAAGAAGGCCGGATATGAACAAATCGCCGCACTCTTTCTGGCAACCGCCGAAAATGAAAAAGCACATGCCAAACTCTGGTTCAAGGCACTCGGAGGAATCGGAACCACCGCCGAGAATCTCCTGGCCGCGGCGGAAGGCGAGAATCACGAGTGGACGGACATGTACGAAAGAATGGCAAAGGATGCCGAAGAAGAGGGATTTACGGCACTGGCAAAGCAGTTCCGCGGTGTTGCCGCCATCGAGAAATCCCATGAAGAGCGATATCGCAAACTGCTTGCCAATGTGGAAAACATGGAAGTGTTCAAAAAATCGGGAGTATCCATTTGGGAGTGCAGGGAATGCGGCAATCTTGTTGTGGGAATCGAGGCTCCGAAGGTATGTCCGGTTTGCAAACATGCACAGGCATATTTCGAGATCCGCAAAGAAAATTACTAAAATCATTACGGGCACGGCGTTTTGCCGTGCCTTTTCGAATTCGTATTTCCGGAAATCGCGAAGTTCATTTCGCATCAGTATTCCCGGAAATGCCGAAGTTTGTTTCGCATCAGTATTCCCAGATATCCTGAAATGTATCCCGAATCACCTCCAGATCCGAACGATTGTCAAGCTCGGTCTGAATCCGCTTTGCCAGAAACATATCATCCGTGATGACCGCATCCACGGCGCTGTCCAGAAATTTACGCATGGACTCCTCGGTATTAACCGTCCATACAATCGCCTTTTTTCCGGCATTTTGAATCGCCTCGATTTGTCCGGCAAAAGCAAGCATCTCTTCCATGATCAACATATCGCAGTTCAGCTTTGTCACATCTCCCAATCCTGCGAAAAACAGCACTCCGGTATCCAGTTCGGGATATGTCCTTTCCACATAGTCGATGATCTTATAATCCAGTGATATGATGGCAACATCCGCATCCGCACGATGTGCCCGAATCATACCGACAATATCGTCCGCCATCTCCTCGTCGATTCCGGCTCCCTTCAGCTCCACAAACAGTTTGATCTTCGATTTTGATGCAAGCAGCATCTCTTCCAGAGTCGGAACCCCGGATACACCATCTTTGGAATTGGCATCCCGTATCTCCAGTTTTTCGATTTCCGAATACGTCATATCCTTTGCCGCTTTATCGACACCGGCAAGGCGTTTAAAAGTGGCATCATGGTTGATGATGTATTTTTTATCCTTTGTCTTTTGTACATCGATCTCACTGCCGTACACCCCGTTTTCGATCGCAATCAAAAGTCCTTCCAGGGAATTCTCGGTGGCGGCAAAACCTCCCGCGCGATGTGCGATAATTTCCACTTTCTTTTCCCGATCAAAAATCTGGTGGTAGAACAAACCGATCAGTCCCGATCCGAATACGGTGATGCACAATACCGCAAAAATGGATGCAATCCGCAAAAAATACCCGGATTTTTTCGGTCTTTCCGAAAATGTCTTTTGCTCCCGATCCGTAAATCGATAATACAAATACGTAAAACGCAGCATGAAAAACGATCCGCAGAGCAGACTCGCAACAAAAACCAAGTAGGTTCCCATCACCACAACCAGGACACACAGGAAACGAAATCCGACAACACTCCACTCCAAATCGCTGATTTCAGACACACTCGACTTGCTGAAAATATCAAAGTGATAATTTTTCGGCAGATTCGTCGCAAGATCTTCCAGCCACATTTCCGGCAAAATTACAAACAGAATATCACAGATCAGCAAAACAATCCCGATGCAAACGATCAGTTTCAGCAATTCCCACAGCATGGACTTCCCATGCTTTTTGACCATCGCTTTGGACTTTGCCCTGGCCTGCTTTACCGAAAGTTTGTCGATGACCATCGCATGCAGAATGAACATGGAAGTATAGGCAATCCACAAAAAAACCGAAAGAATCACCAAATACATCGCCAGATACATCGGAGTGGCAGTCACCACATCCATGATGAAATTCGGAATTTGAAATGAACTGCTCAGACGTATGGAAAAACCGATTCCGCAAAGAGGCACCGCAATCAGGATAAACAGCAGCACCGCCACTCCACCCAAAGAAGCCATTTGCGAAACGCTCTTCATCCCCGCCAGGAGGCGCTCCCGCATGCTGCGGGAACGCCCGTTCAAGATGTCATCCGCAAAATGAATATGGGAAAAAATTTCGATGACCACATAGAAAAACACAAGCGCCAATCCCAGCAAAAGTATGAGAGGCAATCTCCAGCTGAGAGCCGAACGCAGGTTTGCACTCGTAAGTGCACCGTCCCCGGCTTGCGCCAGACCGTTCATCAGCCGTAAAAAAAATGTCGCGGGGATGGCAAGAATCAAACCGACCGTCATTTGATATCCCCACATTTCCGGCAGGGATTCCCACACCAGTTTTCGAAAACCGATGCCCTTTTGTTCTGTAAAACTTGACATAACACTTCCTTTTCACACGTTTTTTTATCCCAAAGCCACATCCAATGCCATCATCAGCGTAAAACCGAGACTGAAACAAATCACGCCGATGTCGGAATGTTCCCCCTGGCTCATCTCCGGAATCAACTCCTCCACAACGACATAAATCATCGCGCCGGCGGCAAAGCTCAGAGAATACGGCAAGAATTTCGCAATATAACCGGATGCCAGCAAGGTCAGCAAAAAGCCGAGCGGCTCCACCACTCCGGACATTGCCCCGTAAAGAAAAGCCTTCCACTTACCCATCCCTTCCGCACGCAGCGGCAGAGAAATAATCGCTCCCTCCGGAAAGTTTTGAAGCGCGATTCCGATGGCCAGCGCAAACGCTCCTCCGACCGTAATCAGGGATTCTCCGGCAAGCAATCCCGCAAATACCACACCGACCGCCATTCCTTCGGGAATATTGTGCAAGGTCACCGCCAAAACCATCATCGTCGACTTTGCAAAATTCCTGCTCGGTCCCTCCGCCTTATCGGAAAAACGATGCAAATGCGGAATAATATGATCCAAAACAAGCAGGAACAAAATCCCGCCCCAGAATCCGATCACTGCGGGTACAAATGCAAGCTTCCCCATGTTCTCCGCCCAGTTCATCGCCGGAATCAGCAGACTCCAGATCGATGCCGCAACCATGACTCCGGATGCAAAACCGTTCAGCCCTTTCTCGACCTTTACATTGAGTTGTCCTTTCAGCAAAAAGACACATGCGCTTCCCAGCACCGTCCCCAAAAACGGAATCATTGCACCATGAAATACCAACATAATACCCCCCTAAAACAGTCAAACCTCCGCATATCCGATCCGCATATCGCATATGCATATCCTCGAAATCCACGCAGGTGATTGACCGCATTCCATACTTACACTATTTTACTTCATTTTCAATTTATTTTCATCAAATTCCTTCTTAATTTCCTGCATGAGTGAAGGATTCTCGATCAATTCCACCGCACCGGCCGCCAGAATCTTCGCCGCCATTTCGATCGCGAGATGCCCCTCTTTCGTCTTTCCGTAATCCAGAAACTCCTGACTGTGACTGGATGTTCCCGGAGGAACAAATGCCACACGAATGCATGAGCCCGGAACTTCATACATCACATTCGAAAAATCGCTGGAACCGGTCTTTTCCCTCGGTGGACTGATACGCGGCGCATCAAATGCTGCGGCATGCCTCATCAGCAGATCATTCAGCTTGATCGCCGGAATCTTATTGTTCAGGCGATCACCCCACTTGATGTTCGCCTCGGTTTCCGTCATCATTGCCGCCCCTTTGATCACATTTTCCACTCTTTTTTCCACCTCATTGAGATATTCTCTCGAATACGACCGAAGAGAAAACTTCGCACGGCTTCTCGCCGGAACAATATTGGCAGGTCCCGTCGTTTCCAATATGGTGTAATGCATTTTTACATCGTCACGAACATGCTCCCGTAAAAACTCCGTACCCTGAAATGCCAGAAGCATCGCATCCAGTGCGGATCTGCCATCTTCCGGTTTCAATGCGGCATGAGCGGATTTTCCCTGAAAAACCACTTCCAGATTTGTCAGTGCCAGAGATTTGATATCCGTTGTGGTTGTCGGAGAACCGTGCATCATCAGCGCCACATCCAGTTCCTTCATAAATCCGGCATCCAGCATCCGCAACTTGCCGTGCGTGGTTTCTTCCGCCGGCGTACCGTATACCGTCAGACAAAAATCATTGCCGGAACCTGCTTTTATGATCGCTTCCGCCGCCATAACGATGCTCGGTCCCTGCATATGATGCGCGCATGCATGCCCAAGACCTTCCAAAGCGTCGTATTCGCACAGCAATCCGATGTTTACGCCTCCTTCTCCCTTTTTGTACACCGCCTTAAATGCCGTCGAAAGACCGGCGATTCCCGTTTCCACCGAAAACCCGAGTTCTTTTAATCTTCCGGTCAACAATGCGGCAGCTTCCGATTCCTGATTCCCAAGCTCCGGATGGTCAAAAATAAAGTCCGCCATATCAAAATATTTATTTTTACATTCCTCTACAATTTGCCTGATCTTCTCCATTTTTTCTCCTTAAAAAAACCGTTTCACCTGCCGACATTCCGGATCCGACCGACCGCTTCATACAATGCCGAGTTAGGTTAAACGGTTTTACTTTACGACATCTTTGCCGATCTTACACATGATTGAACAATGGCGCCATTACCACGAACAGACAGGACACCAGGTACCAGATTACAAACAATTTCCAGAAATATTTGATCCATTTCTCAAACGGAACATTTGCGGCTCCGATCACTCCCATCAGCGCCGACGAGGTCGGAACAATGTAATTTCCGAAACCGTCTCCGAAACAAAAAGCGGTAATGACCGTCTGCCGGCTCATTCCGATGGCATCCGCAATCGGCAAAAATACCGGCATTACAATCGCAGCTTGTCCGGAACCCGATGTAAGCACCAGATTGATCAAAAAGTTGGTCGTCAGCATGCTCAACCCCTGCAGCGGTTTCGGCAATACCGTAATGACATTGATCATCGCTTCCACGGTGGTGTCGATAATCATGCCCGCTTCCATAATGTTTCCGATCGCTCTCGCAATGCCGATGATCATGACAGCGCCCATCATCTTTTTGACACCGGCAATAAAATCGGTTGCGATTTCCGAAGGTCCGGAACCGGAAATGAATCCTGCCAGCACTGCCAGTACAAGGAAGGACGCCGCAATTTCACGCATCTTCCATTTCCAGTTTGCGCCGCCGTAAACAATCAAAACCATGGTGGCAAACAGGGAAAGAATCACAAGCCACTTGCGAAGATTCATCCCTCCGAAAGAGTCCAGAGTCTGTCCTTCAAAAATATTGTTGGCCTTGTCCAGCTCATACATCGGACTCAGTTTCGGATCCTTTTTGATCTTGAATGCATACACCATCAGGTAGGCAATGGAGATCAGCAAAAATACCACAAAAGCCAGAAAACGATAGGACAGTCCCGAATACGGTTCCAGTCCGGCTATGCCCTGACTGAGCAAAGTCGTGCTCGGCTGAAACATACCGGTCGAAAAGCCCACCGCACCGCCGAAGATAATGATGGATACTCCGACCAGTGAGTCAAGCCCCAATGAATACGCAATCAGCACCATCATCGGTGAAAACGCAATGAATGTGTTCACGCCGATGGTCGTACAAAGTGCGGCAAACATCAAGGTCAGGACCGGTATAAACCAAATCCCCTTGTCCTTTGCCCGATTCACAATGGAGAGCACTCCGGACTGGAATGCGCCCGATTTTGTAACAATGGAAAAGGCCGCTCCCGAAAACATAATCATCAGGAGAAGATCCGCATTGTCCACAAAGGAATCCACGAGCATTCCCGGAACTTCCAGTAAGCTGACCGCATGGCTTTCCACATACTTGAAAGAATTCTCAACAATAAATGTTTTTCCGGCATCGTCCTTCACCCTTTCGAACTCTCCGGCAGGCACAATCCATGTGAGTGCCACCACGAAGAGCACCATGCTCATGAGAATTACCAGTGAGTGCGGCATCTTAAACTTCTTTTTTTCCGACATAACAAACCTCCGAATATTTTATTTTTGAAACTTTTCGAAACTTTTTAACGCGGGTAATACAATTAAGATACGATTCATGTTTCGAAAAACCGAAGAACAAGCCTTTCACACGAATGCATTTATTCTACCACATAAATTGAGAATAGAATAGCAATAAAATTTATAAAATTCTCATATTTATTAAGAATTTCTCCAACAGTTTTGCATTACCGTTGTACCAATATCCGTCGATGCCGCACTCATATGCTCCCTTGATATTGGCAATCAAATCGTCCACAAAAAAACATTCCTCCGCCTTCAGTCCGTATGTTTGCAGCACATACTCAAAAAACTCCCTGTGCGGCTTCAGCCGTGATATGTCGGAAGAAACCACAATCGCATCCAGCAATGCGATGGCTTCGATATCATTTTCATATTGATGGAAGGACTCCGCCGCATTGGAACAAAGAATCAGCCGACAGCCCTTTTCCTTCAGCTTTTTCATGATGTCATACATTTCCCGGTTAGAGGTAAGATGATGATACCATGTATGTATAATCTCCTTCGCCAATTCATGATGCCTTTGTTCCAGGCATTTTTTTGCCTCTTCCCAAATCCCCTCTTCCTTTATGCCGCCTCCATCCGATTTCGACCAGATCGGATGAAGAAAAATAGCATGTTTTAATTGATTCAGCAGATGTACATCCTTTGTGTAATTGGAAAGCAGATAGTCCGGTGAAAAATCGACCACGACATTTCCCATATCCAGAAGTATATTCTTGTATTTCATCGCAAATTTAACCCAACCTTTCCTTTTCGCGCTCCCGTTTTTGCCCCGTTCATGCCATCCGGCACCAGACACCTCATGTCATCCCGCACCAGGCGCCTCTTTTCATGCCGTCCCGCGTTTCACCCCACGGCATGCGATTCTGTCTTTTGTCCGGGGCAATACCTTGGTTCCGACTCCCGGCTATACCACACTCACCTTTCCCTTGGAAATGATATTGAACACCACAAAGGACAGGAGTGTCGCCACGGTCAGAATGCTGGCAAGAGCCGCCGCCGTTCCGAAGCTTGCGCGCACCACTTCCGTATAAATCGCCACGGAAATGGTTGCCGTCTTTCCGGTATAGAGCATGATGCTGGAACTCAATTCATTGATCGTACTGATCCAGCTTAAGATGGCGCCGGAAATGATGCCGGGCATCATGATTCTGGCGGTCACTTTAAAAAAGGATTTCATCGGCGTTTCACCCAGACTGATCGATGCTTCTTCCACACTGCTGTCGATCTGCTGCAGCATCGCACTCGAAGAACGCACAGTATACGGCATTTTTCGGATAATGTATGCCAGAATCATAATGACCGGCGTGCCGGCAATGATGATCAACCCCTTATTAAAGGTTGTGAGCAGACTGATGCCCAGCACCGCCCCCGGAATGACATACGGAAACATAACCAGCAAATCCAGAAGAATCCCGGATTTTCCTTTTTTCTTTACCGTCAGATAAGAAATCAAAATACTGAACAATACCATAATTACAATGGCAATGCCGGAATACAGAAATGTATTCGTAATATTTCTTCCCAGTTTGAAGAAAATGCTCCGATAACTTTCAAAGCCGAATCCCTCCACAAAAATCGGTCCGCTGGTATTGACAAAAGAGGTGAAAATCACCACAATCTGCGGTAAAAATGTGATGAATGCAAAGACAAACAGCAACATGGATACAAAAATCTTCTTGGTCGGTGCAAGTTCCTTCTTGGTCGGCGGTCGTAACGCACTCATGGTATAATTCTTGCGATTGATGACAAATTTCTGTATCAGCAATACCGTAAGCGAACAAGTTATCACAATAATGCTCAATGCACTTGCCATCCCCGCATTTCCGCCCGTTTCACTCATGTACTCCTCATAGACCAGAACCGGCAGCACCTTATATCCCTCACCGATCAACATCGGCGTACCGAAATCGGCCAGGCTGGACATGAACACCATAATCGCACCTGCCGCAATGGTCGGCATAATCACCGGTAATGTCACAGTTGTCAATCGATGCCATTTGCTTGCTCCAAGATTTTCACTCGCCTCTTCCAGTGACGAGTCGATGCTGCCGAGTGCCCCGGATACATATAAAAACACGAACGGGTACAGCTTTAATACAAACACCAGAACGATCCCCAGATATCCGTAAATCGACGGAAAATCAATGCCGATGCTTTGCAAAAATTTCGTAATCACTCCGCTTCTTCCAAGCAGCACAATCCATGAATAGGCACCGATAAACGGCGGCGACATCAAAGACATGATGATCATCACATTGATGATTCTGGTGCCGTACAGCTTGTACCTGGAAAATGCATACGCCAGCGGAACACCGATGATCACGCAGAGGATCGTGGTGATGGACGAAACCAGAAGAGAACGAAACAGGGTGCGATAATAGTACTCGTAGCTGAAGAAATCCTGAAAATACTGCAATGTGAATTTCCCGTCGCCGTCCATCAGACTCTTCGAAAAGAGATTGACAAAGGGATAGAGCAGAAACAGACCGAATACCAGAAAAATCATTATCCGGGTAACAAACCAAAAATCAAATCTGAGTTTTTTATCCATTCAGTCTTTCACTCCCCTCCGTGTTAAAAACCGAGATCCCCTCTTCCTCAAATGTAATGCTTACTTTGACCTCTCCCCGTTCCACTGCCGTTTTTTCCTGATATTCATGAACTTCCACCATCTCTCCGTTTTCCAGCTGAATTTCATAATAGATATAATCTCCGAGAAATGTCGAAAGTACGATCTCTCCCAAAAGCCCATGCTTAAGATCCTCCGAAATCCGAACCTGCTCCGGTCGAACGGAAACCATAACCGTTTTTTCTCCCTTTGATGTGAACGGAGTCTTAAACCGGTATCCCCCGATCTCCAAAGTATCTTTATCCACAACATCCGCCTTTAAAAAATTGGAGATCCCGATAAATCCGGCGACAAACTCATTTGCAGGATGTCGATAAATCTCTCTCGGCGTGTCAATCTGCATGATTTTTCCCTTGTTCATCACCGCAATCCGATCACTGATGGCAAGCGCTTCCTCCTGATCATGTGTCACATAGACGGTCGTGATATTGAGTTTGCGCTGAATCTTTTTAATAATGGTACGCATCTGAACCCGGAGCTTCGCGTCCAGATTGGAAAGCGGCTCATCCATCAATAAGATCTTCGGCTCAATCACAATGGCTCTTGCCAAAGCCACTCTTTGCTGCTGTCCGCCGGATAGCTTGTCCGGCATCCGATCTTTTAATGATCGGATTTGTACGATGTCCAATACCTCATCGATGCGCCTTTCCCTTTCCTCTTTTGGAATGTTTCGTATTTTCAGACCGTATTCCACATTCTCATACACACTCAAATGCGGGAAGATCGCATAGTTCTGGAAAACCATGCCGATATCCCTTTTGTTGGCGGGTGTGGAGTTGATTGCCCGGTCATTAAAATAAATCACTCCGTCCTCAATGCTGTTGAAACCCGCAATCATCCGAAGCAGTGTGGTTTTTCCGCAACCGGACGGTCCCAGAAGCGTAAAGAACTCCCCGTCCCCGATTACAAATGACATCTTATCAATTGCCGTAAAATCTCCGTATTTCTTTATTACATTTTCAATCTTTACCCTTGTACTCATTTTCCCGTTCCTTATCATTTATGCAAAAATTTCGACCATTACACTAAAAGCCGCAGCAATGTACAAAAGCACTTTGCATGCGGCTGAAATATCCTTACTTCCCGATTAATACGTCCTTCCACTTCGAAAGAATTTCTTCTTTGCCGGAAGCTGCCTGATCAAAGTCGTAATCCACAAGCTTGATCTCGGAAATCGGACCGAGTCCCTGCGGTGCAGGCACATCTTCCCGGATGGAACGACGACTCAGCTGCTCACTCATAATGGTCTGCGTTTCCTTGCCGAGTACAAAGTCAACAAAAATCTTCGCATTCTCGGCATTCGGCGCTCCCTTTATGATGGCAACTCCGTCCGGCACCGCCGATGTTCCCTCCGACGGATATACAATCTTCACCGGAGCACCGGCGTTCACCAGTTTCACGGCTTCCTTCTCCAGTGTCAGTCCGAGAGCATATTCACCGTCGGCAACTCCCTTATAAACACCCGAGGAACTGGATAAAATCTTTCCGTCCAGATTGGCATAAAACTCTTTCACAAAATCCCAGCCGTCGTTCTGATCCTTGTATGCGGTAAGCAATGTTGCCAAAATCGTATATGCGGAACCGCTCTTTGCCGGATCCGCCATGGCAATTTTGCCTTTAAACTCCGGTTTCAATACATCCGCCCAGGATGTAATGGCACTCTCATCGGTTACCAGATCGGTGTTGTAAAGAATGACCATCGGAAGCGGACTCTCTCCCGTCCAGGTATTGTCCTTTGCATAGTACTTGGCATCGATATTGGCAAGCTCGGACGACTGATATGGTTCAAAATATCCGGAATATGCCTGCAAACTCTCGGCACCGCCGCCCCAAAGCACATCTCCCAGCGGATTGTCCACCTCGGATTCCACTCTCTTTAACAATTCTCCCGTTCCGGCTGCCACAACCTCCACTTTGATTCCGGTCTTTGCTTCAAATTCCTGTATGATCAGGTTGATCGTTTCCGCCGGATGCGGAGAATACACCACGAGTGAGCCGCCGCCTGCCGTCTGGCTTGCCGAAGTCGTTTCGCCAGCCGAAGCCTCGCCCGAAGTTGTTTCGCCCGCCGTCGTTTCACCCGCTGTCGTTTCACCCGCCGTCGTCTCGCCCGCCGTCGTTGTCTGCGCTGCGGTGCCGCCCGAGCAGGCCGTCAAAAGCCCGAGTGCCAAAATACCGAAAATCGCCGGTGTCCATTTCTTCATAATAACCTCCCTTGTTGAATGAATATAAAATATTTTTCTTATACAACAAGGATAGATTATCAAAATTCTTATAAGTCTTCAAGTATTTATTCCATTATGATTGTTTAATTTTCACAGAAGATGAAACCATTCCGATTTGCCGAAATGCATGAAAATACCTTTATCCCCCGATAATCGTAAACAGATCGGAAATCAATCCGTTCTCTTCCATATTGATGTATCCGTAAATGTACGGATCTCCTCCCCGGAAATTCATGTATTCTTCCATCGTTGCAACCTTGGGTTCTTCGTCGAAATACGCCACCTTTGCATCATTCTTGATATAGATACTGCCCCTGTAGATCTGCTTCGAATCCATGATATCATCGCTGTACCCGTAGAACAGGTATCCGTCGTCCGTTTCCTCCAGCCAGAAATCCCACTCCTCCGCCTCATTATTGTCCTCCGGACGGACATACACTCTTTTTCGGATTTTTTCGTCCCGGAAATACGAGGATTTGGATATCACCGTACACCATCTTCCGTCGAGTTGAATTCGTTGTCCGATTTTGTACCCTTCCACCATGGATTTGTCATACAATGTATATGCCGTAACGGTTACATCTTTGAACTCGATGTAGCCGTCATGCCGCACCGGATCACCCGCATCCCAATCCTGATGGATATCCATGTACTTCAGATAATGCATTCCGACAAACGGATCTTTTGTCAAACCATGCGAATACGATTTCACGATATTCGCATACGGCGCCGAAAACGAAATCCAAGCCCCATCCTCTCCGACAAAGTATCCGTCCGGTGTTGTTTCATTCGCATACATGGAACCGAGCGGTCTTTCTCCTCCTCTTTCTTCCAGATAGTACCATTTCCCGTTGATTTTCTGCCAGCCGATCTGCATAACCCCTCTCGAATCATCCTGTGCTTCTCCAAAATAATACCACAATCCGTTGACCTTCCTCCATCCTGTCGCCCTTACCCCATTGTCCGAATACACCCACTCCGAACGATTGCGGACAGTAAGCTGTTGCCACTTCATATTGCCGGCATTTGCCGTCAGTCCGTTCCATACAAACAGCATACCGAATACAAACATCCCGACCGTCACTCTTTTAACCGTTTTGTTCATTTTTTACCTCCTCTTATCGACATTTTCTTGTTACATACCGCATCCATTTCAGACCGATCCGCTTTATATCCATAATTATTATAGCATTTCACGAAGATTCATTACAATATCCCATCTTGCATAATCCATTTGTCAAATTCTCCGAAATATGGAAATCGAGTAGGAGGCGGTGACTAACCGCCGTCCTCTCGCACCACCGTGCGTACCGTTCGGTACACGGCGGTTTCAATAGTTGACGTGCACCGACTGATAGGCTGTGGCTAAATCGTAAAAGCCACTGTTTATCAGTCTTTCTTTATTCAGCGCCCAAAT
>JBHAEV010000097.1:0-10543 GCA_041855735.1 Lachnospiraceae bacterium | reverse complement strand
ATATCAATGCCAATTGTGCCTGTATGGACAAAGACGAACAGGAAGAAATGGAAGCATTGGATATCGACTTTAACAATTCAGGCGGAAAGGAATTGACTTTAGATAAGCTTTTACAAGGTTATGTATTCTATAATGGTCTCATATATTAAGACACTTTTTCGGACAGAATATAATGAATCGGATATACGAAAATGAGTATGAATGCATGTTGAAAGAAAAACAACATTACGGTCTTATTTCATTCTCCGATAATAGTAGATGGCCAGCTGTGTCCGGTCACGCAGATGCAGCTTCTCCAGCATGGACGAGATGTAATTGCGGATCGTACCCTCGCTCAGATAGAGTTTTTCGGAAATTTCTTTATTGTTCTGTCCGTCCGCCACCAGAAGCAGGATCTCCTTTTCCCGGTCCGTCAGTGTATCCGGTAAATTGTGGGCAAACGAGGGGGTGAGTTTATTCACAATCCTTGAGTCATAGACCAGGTGATTGTTTGCAACGGCATTGAGGGCGGTAAAAATACCGGCAATGTTCTGCTTTAAGATATAGCCGGAACAGCCCAGCTCAATGGCCTTTGTAATGTATTCATCGTCCAAAAAAGTGGTGACGAGCAGGATTTTTGCATTGCGATCCATTTGCAGGATGGCGGAAGCGGCGTCGAGTCCGTTCAAATCATCCATGCGAATGTCCATAAGGATGATATCGGGCTTGCAGCGCGAAAAGAGTTCGACGGCTTCCCGACCGCCGCTTCCCAGCGCCAGCACATGGATGCCCTTGGTTTCGAGTATGGTTTTTAACGATTCCCGCACAATGGCGTCGTCATCAATGATGATGATGTTCATGATAATCCCTTCCTGCAATTGACGGTTTGCGGGCGCAGGCGGCAACGGATGTGCCAGGTGTCCGCTTGTGCCGGCAAACGATTTATGATAATTGTTCTTTTCTCAATGTAATATGTACAAAAAAACCATCTTCCTCAAATCCGTAGTATAAATTTCCGGCATGATGTCTGGTGAAATCGGCGATGGAAAGCAGTCCCATGCCGCCGGTATGTTTCGGATTTTTTGAAACGGGCGGATTTCCGTCATCCTTTACGGAGAGACTGTAATATTCCTTGTGTTCCAGAAATTGTACCCGAACATGTCTGGCATCGGAATGTTTGGCGACATTGGCAAGAATTTCCTTCAGCGCGGACAGAATTCCGAGCTTCATGGAATAATTCATCTCGCTGTTGCTCGCAAAATCCAGACTGATTTGCAGCGGAAGCGAAGACAGAATGCCTTCCATGCTGTGTTTCAGATTCAGAGAAGAATCGTGCAGATTGTGCAGACTCGAGCGGATATCGTGCATGCCGTTTTGCAGGGTCTGCTGTAAGGTGTCAAGCACCTTGCTCTGATGCGGATCACTGTTTTGCAGTTTCAGAACTTCGGTCTGCAATATGCAGCTGCTCAAGGCGTGACCGACCGAATCATGGATTTCTCTGGCAATGCGATTTCGCTCATTCAATACCGCAATTTCGATTTCATTGCGCTTCTCACGATGGTATATGGCAAACTTTTCTTCATCCGCAAACATTTTTTCCCGAACATTGTCCAGCAATACGGTCATGGACAGAATTTTTCTATCGGCACGGATCTGTGTGCATGCCAGATAGAGGGCAAATATCGAGAGTGTTATGATATATGGATTTCTTTCCGAGAAAATCCAAAGTACCAAAGCGAAAACCGAATAGAATTCATAGCACGAAAACAGATCATAGACGAACAGGGGCAGAAACACGATCATCTCCGGTTCCAAAACGAACATCAGAAAAAAAACGAGGTGACACAATGGCTGCATCTCTTTCGGAAGCACATCGCTCAGCACAAAAAGTATGGCTGTACACAACATCAGAATCATATTTACGGGTGCAAAATTATGGGAAAAAAGAATTCCGAATACAAGGAAAAAAAACTTTGCAATGAGACTCATCTCTCTCTCCCTTCCATGGATACTGTGCCAATCTACGCATCTTCCTTCCGCCAATGCTATGCAATATCATAACATAATATGACATATGTCACAAGACGGTATGATCGGTATCACTTCAACTTCCTTTATGTTCTGTTTATAATGAAAATATACGAAAAAGTCTGACTATATGAGGTGTATTGAGGAGGATTGCATGATTACAGTAAAAAACCTGGTAAAACGTTATAAGGAATTGCTGGCATTGGATCACTTGAATCTGGAGGTGAAGGACGGCGAGATCCTGGGGCTGCTCGGTCCGAACGGCTCAGGCAAGACGACGCTCATCAACTGCATTCTGTCGCTGTTAAGCTATGATAAGGGGGAGATTTCCGTGTTCGGGGAGGAATTGACGCCGAATTCCAATCATATCAAGAGGCAAATCGGCCTGGTGCCGCAGGATGTGGCGGTTTTTGAGAATCTGACCGTTCTGGAAAATATTGATTTCTTTTGCGGACTGTACATTGAAGATGCGGCAACACGAAAGCAATATGTGGAGGAGGCCATTGCCTTCGTGGAACTCGATGCATATCGAAAATTTATTCCGTCCAAGCTCAGCGGCGGTTTGAAACGACGTTTGAACATCGCCTGCGGAATCGCGCACAAGCCGAAACTGATTTTTTTTGATGAGCCGACCGTGGCGGTGGATGCGCAGAGCAGAAATTTTATCCTGGGCGGAATCAAGAAACTCAAGGAGGCGGGCTGTACCATTGTATATACCAGCCATTATCTGGAAGAGGTGGAGGAGATCTGTTCCCGCATTGTGATCATTGACAGCGGACGCAGCATTGCCGCGGGAACCCTCGACGAGCTGAAGGAAAGCATTGCCACCGGGGAGAAAATCGTGGTGGAGTTTGTTCATTTGGGGGAGGATGAGAAGCGAGCATTGCAAAGTCTGGACGGTTTGATCTCCGCAGAGGTGCAAAATGGCGAGTATCATCTTGTTTTTGACAGGGGACGCAACAATCTGCTGACACTGATTGAATTTATCGAGAGAAACAATCTGAGCTATGTCAAATTATACAGTGACAAGCCGTCTCTCAATGATGTGTTCTTGTCGCTTACCGGAAAGGAGTTGAGGGATTGATGAGCAGAAATCTCATGGTTTTTCGTCGTTTTTTGAAAAATGCCGTGATGGACAGGGGATTTGCATTCTGGACCATTATGTATCCTCTCCTGATGGTGACCATATTTTATTTCGGATTTTCCGGTGTGATGAATACGGAATTCCAAAAATCTCCGATCGGTGTGAGCGAGAACCATCCGTACATCTATGCATTCGACAATGTGGATATTGTGGAATACGAAGTGATGAATGAGGAGGATGGTGTGCTTGCCCTGCAGGAAGGGAGCATCATCGCCTATGTCAAGGAGGACGGAAACATGCTTGTGAGCCGTTCGGACCCGGCGCAGACGGCGGTCAAGGAAGTGCTGGATGCCATGAAACAATTCGGCGAGATGGCAAAAACGGGCATTTCCATGGACAGCATTCATTTTGATGCAAAATACACCACTGCCTTGAACCAGCCGCACGGAGGGTGGAAGATGACATTTTATTCCATCATTGCGATGATTTCCGTATACAGCATATTTACCGGCATTCAGGTGTCCAAACAGGATGAGTTTACATCCAGAATTGCGGTCAGTCCGTTCAAAAAATCTACAAGAATGCTCTGCTATTTTTTAATCGGCTTACTGGTCAATATGGCGGTCAATGTGATTTTGGTGCTGTACATTCAATATGTGCTGCGTCTGAATCTTTTTCCGAAACTGTTGGAGAGCTTTACCATCATTGCCTGCGGAAACATTTTCGGTGTGGCGGTCGGCATTTTGTTCGGTATTCCGAAAAAACTCAGAGAAGATGCCAAGATGAGCATCGCAATCGGTGTGCTTTTGATGCTGACCACGCTTGCGGGTATGATGGGACGCGGCATTCCGAGAACACTGGAGCAGATTTCACCATGGATCCCGAGATTGAATCCCATTGCCGCCATTACGAATCTGTTGATGCGTGTGAACCTGATCGGCAGCATGAAGGGATATTTACAGGGATTGACGGGGCTGGCGCTATCGGCGGCATTGGCACTGGCGGTCAGTTTTGCGATACTTTGGAGGCGAAAGTATGAACGTGATTAAGTATTTTTTCAAAAATCTAAGGGCGAATTATCTGACATTTTTCATGTACGTCTGCATTTTCATTGTGATGCTTATGGTTTCCGCCTCAGGCGGCTCCGATCGTCAGGGAAATATTTTTGAGCCGACAAAGGCAAAAGTGGCATTGATTAAAAACAGTTCCGGTGTGGTGGCGAATGCGATTGAAGAATATCTGACGGACTATATGGGAGGGACGGTGAAGCCGGAGGTTTTACCGGATGATCTGGACCTTGCAAGAGAACTGATTTATATGGGAAATTATGACGCCATTGTACGAATCCCCGAAGATGCGGAACAAAGATTTGAAGAGGATGCTCCGTCCGTGGAAATCCTGTTCAATACCATGGCGGTGGAGGGGCATATCGTTGAAAACCGGTTGAAGGTCTTTATGGTCATCTTAAAATCCACCTTTCAGGACGGAAGGTATGATTTGGAGTTTGCCAAAACGATATTAAAAAACGAAGTCGATGTCGAATTTACGAAAGCGGAGCAAACACCGGAAGAGGAAGTGCAAAGAGTATGGCTTCAGGCGTTTTTCAACACAAGCGGATATGTTTTGATGGCAGTGTATATCTCTTTGGTCGGAATGGGGATGAGCAGTTTCGGTGAACCGAAAACGAAATTGAGAATTGCGATTTCCTCAAAAGATGCCAATCGGATGCAGGCGGAGATTTATCTGGCACAGTTGTTGCTGGGGGCGATGATTACGACATTGTTTGTGGGAATTTGCTTACTGATGAATCGAAATGCCCTGCTTGAAAATGAACCTCAAAAATTTATTTTAAACATTGCCGTTTACTCGATGGTTGTGATTGCATTGACATTTTTGATCAACAATATCACCAACAACAGGCATGCGAAGAATGCGCTTTCCACAGCTCTGTCCCTGGGCCTTGCGTTTATTTCCGGAATATTTATTCCGCAGTCCATGCTGGGTGAGAAGGTACTTACCTTCGCGAAGTTTTTTCCGTTGTTTTATTTTATTCGAGTCAATGAAGCCGTTCATCCGGATACGGTGTTCATGGCGCAAAATCTGGGGATTCAGGTTCTGTTCGGCATTTTGTATTTTGTTCTGGGACTGTACTTCGGAAAGAAAAGAAGAATTACAAGATAGCACACAAAAAGGGACTGAACAAACAGTCCCTTTTTCGTATTGCGGGAGCCGGGTCGGTTCCCCTGATGAAGGGAAAAAATGACTATGCCGGCTTGATCAGACCGAATGTGCCGTCCGCTCTTTTGTAAACGACATTGATAAGGCCGGTCGCTTCATTCGTAAATACATAAAAGTTGTGGTTTAACAATTCCATCTGCAGGCAGGCTTCCTGCTCGTCCATCGGCTTAAACTCAAAAGATTTCACCTTGGCAATATTGATCTCGTCCGCGTCTTCCGTGATTTCTTCGATCTGGCTCAGATAAAACTCGGAGAAGCTCTGTGCGCTCTGCTTCCGGTCGATGAGTTTCTTCTTAAACTTGATGATCTGTCTTTCGATGATATCGATCACCTTGTCGATGCTCAGGTACATATCATTTGTACTCTGCTCCGCACGGATGACACCGGTCTTGGTAGGAATGGTAACCTCAATCTTCTGGTGATTCTTCTGTACGCTGAGTCGGACCGTGGCTCTGGTGTCGTCGGTAAAATACTTGTCCAGACGATTCAGCTTTGTGGTAATGCTGGATTTCAAACCTTCCGTAACTTCGATATTTCTTCCCGTAATATTCAGTAACATAAGCATGTACTCCTTTGCTTTTTATAGAAACGGTCGACTAATGGTATCAGCCGTTTCTTTTATGTAGTAAGTATAGCATAATCGGGAAGGCTTTACAACACAAATTACATAATTCTTTTCAAAATAATTCTAATTAGTTAGTTAATTTATATAAAAATAAATAAATAGGCTGAAAAAATGACACAATGAATCCGGGAGAAGGAAAAGTGTGATTTTTCTGAAAACGAGGAGAAAAATGATTTGAATCATAAAAATTATCTTGTCAAGGGATTTTGAAAAATGATATAATTTCTACGTTATTCACAATGGGATTTCGGAATTTCAAAGCGGAGAGAGCATTTGGAAAAGACAAAGAAAATGTGGACAATGTGGATAATTCAGTGGAAAACTTAACAATCCTATGAAACAAGGCGTTTCGGGAGGGGACTTATCCACAGGAAACGGCGAAAAAAATGTGGACAATGTGGACAGTCGGTTCAAATTCCTTCCGATTTGTGCAGATTGACAAAATAATATAAATTTTCTAAAAATACTTGAAACTGTAAATTTCATTTCAATTTCGTAATATTTGGAATTCGATACAAGAGTGCGTTTTGAAAAACGATGCGGGAGACGGATTTCATTTCTGCAAAGAAATGCTCCGCTCCGTCTTTTTTTGTCAAAAACATAACACAAAACATTACTTTTTTGTAAAAACGTGAAGAATCGATTGAACAAAATGAAATGGAGTGGTATGATTAAGTGTAAAAGCATTGCGAAGGTAATGGTTTCGCACCTGTTGCAAACCATTATACAAATTGATTAATGGAGAGATGTATGAATCTTTTTGAGAAAATTTTCGGTACGCACAGTGACCGGGAATTAAAACGAATTCAACCGATTGTGGACAAAGTGCTGGCGCTGGACGATACGATGCAGGCGATGAGCAATGAGGAGCTGAAGGCACTCACTCCGAAATTTAAAGAAAGACTGGCAAACGGTGAAACACTGGATGATATTTTGCCGGAAGCGTTTGCGGCGGTTCGGGAGGCATCCGTCAGAACAACCGGTCTGAAGCATTATCCGGTACAGATCATCGGCGGCATCGTGCTTCATCAGGGACGTATTGCCGAGATGAGAACGGGTGAAGGTAAAACACTGGTGTCCACCTGTCCGGCATACCTCAATGCGCTTGCGGGCAAGGGGGTACACATCGTTACGGTCAATGACTATCTGGCGCAGCGTGATGCGAAGTGGATGGGCGACATCCATGAGTTTCTGGGTCTGAAAGTCGGATGCGTATTGAACAGCATGAGCAATGAGGAAAGAAAAGAAGCCTATGCCTGTGACATTACCTATGTTACGAACAATGAGCTCGGTTTCGATTACCTCAGAGACAATATGGCAATCTATAAGGAACAGCAGGTTCTTCGCAGTCTGGATTTTGCCATCATCGACGAGGTGGACTCGGTTCTGATTGACGAGGCGAGAACGCCTTTGATCATATCCGGTCAGTCCGGCAAATCCACCAAATTGTATGAAGCCTGCGACATCCTCGCGAAGCAGTTGGTAAGGGGAACGGTCAGTGCGGAATTCAGCAAAATGAATGCCCTGATGGGGGAAGAGATCGAAGAAACCGGAGATTACATTGTCAATGAAAAGGAGAAGGTGGTCAACCTGACTCTGGAAGGCATTGAGAAGGTGGAGAAGTTTTTCAGCATCGAGAACCTGGCGGATCCTCAAAACCTCGAGATTCAACACAATATCACTCTCGCACTGCGCGCGCACAATCTGATGCACAGGGATAAGGATTATGTGGTAAAAGATGACGAGATTCTGATCGTCGACGAGTTTACCGGACGTATCATGCCGGGCAGACGCTATTCCGACGGACTGCATCAAGCCATTGAGGCGAAGGAGCATGTAAAGGTGCAAAGAGAGTCCAGAACCCTGGCGACCATTACTTTCCAGAACTTTTTCAACAAATTCCGGAAGAAATCCGGTATGACCGGTACGGCGATCACCGAAGAGAAGGAGTTTCGAAACACATACGGTCTGGATGCCATCGTGATTCCGACCAATAAGCCGATCATGCGTGTCGATCACAACGATGCGGTATATAAGACCAAAAAAGAGAAGTTCCGGGCGGTGGTGGAAGAGATCAAGGAAACCTATGAGAAAGGACAGCCGGTTTTGGTCGGCACGATTACCATCGAGACTTCCGAGATGCTGTCCAAGATGCTGAAAAAAGAGGGCATTCCGCACAATGTACTGAATGCAAAATTCCACGAGATGGAGGCGGAGATTGTACAGAATGCGGGCTTGCATAAGGCGGTGACCATTGCCACCAATATGGCGGGCCGCGGTACGGACATCAAGCTGGACGCGGAGGCGGTAGCCGCAGGCGGACTGAAGATCATCGGTACGGAGCGCCATGAGGCAAGACGTATCGACAATCAGCTTCGCGGTCGTTCGGGTCGTCAGGGCGATGTGGGCGAGTCCCGCTTCTATATTTCCCTGGAAGACGATTTGATGCGGCTTTTCGGTTCCGATCGCATGATCCGTCTTTTTGAAAATCTGGGTGTGGAAGAGGGCGAGCGAATCGAGCACAAGATGCTGTCAAATGCCATTGAAAATGCGCAGATGAAGATCGAGAGCAACAACTACGGCATTCGAGAGCAGCTCTTAAAATACGACGAAGTCAACAATGAGCAGAGAGAAGTCATCTACGAGGAGAGAAACAGCGTGCTCGAAGGCGAGAGTATGCGCGATACCATCATGAAGATGATCAATGATGTGATTGAACATGCCGTGGATCTGTACGCTTCGGATGAAACTCCTCCGAGCAGCTGGGATTATAAGCAGCTCAATGCGCTCCTGCTTCCGATTATTCCGCTGGTTCCGGTGGAATACACCGAAGACATGCAGAAAATAAAGAGGAATGAGCTGGTACACAGACTGAAAGAGGAGGCGATCAAACTCTACAATGACAAGGAAGCGGAATTCCCGGATCCGGAAAAACTTCGGGATCTGGAGCGGGTGGTGCTGCTGAAAGTCATCGACAACAAGTGGATGAGCCATATCGACGATATGGAACAGCTTCGTCAGGGTATCGGTCTGCATGCCTACGGCCAGAGAGATCCGCTTGTGGAATATAAGATGGCGGCATACCAGATGTTTGATGAGATGACCGCCGCAATATACGAAGACACGCTTCGTATTCTTTTCCACATCCGAGTGGAGCAAAGAGTGGAGAGAGAGCCGGCGGCGAAAGTTACGGGTACGAACAAGGACGATACCTCGGTGAGAAAGCCGGTTCAGGCGGAGACCAAGGTTTATCCGAATGATCCTTGTCCTTGCGGAAGCGGCAAGAAGTACAAACAGTGCCACGGCAGACCGGGCGCTGCAGGATTGTAAGGGCAAAATCCGAAAACGCGGGAGATGCGGCGGTGAGTCGGGTGTACCGTGGCTGTAAGGCTTAAAATTAAAAAAAAATAAGAAAGTGGGTGAAAGAATGGTAGAACTGGATCAATACAAATATACATTGTCGACCTATGAAAAACCATTGCTGGAAGTGAGGGATTCACTTTGACCCGGACAATAAGTCCAAGCGATTGCAGGAACTGGAAAAAGCGATGGAAATGCCGGATTTTTGGAATGATCCGGAGCGAAGCGCCGATACACTGAAAGTCGTAAAAAGTCTGAAATCAAGTATCGACACGTTTTCAAGACTGCAAAGGGAATACGAAGATATCAGGGAACTGATTGATCTGGCTTATGAGGAAGAAGACGAGGATTTGGCGGCGGAAATCGGAGAAATGCTGGAGAGATTTACCTCAGACATCGATGCGATGAAGATTTCTCTGCTTTTGAACAAAGAATATGACAGGGAAAATGCGATCCTCAAGCTCAATGCCGGTGCCGGCGGCACGGAAAGCTGCGACTGGTGCTCCATGCTCTATCGCATGTACACCAGATGGGCGGAAAAGAAAGGGTATACGGTGGAAGTGCTGGACTTTCTGGACGGAGATGAGGCGGGCATCAAGTCCGTGACCATACAGATTAACGGAGAAAATGCCTACGGATATCTGAAAAGCGAGCACGGGGTGCATCGTCTGGTACGGATTTCTCCGTTTAATGCGGCAGGCAAGCGCCAGACTTCCTTTGTCAGCTGTGACATCATGCCGGACATTGACGAGGATGTGCAGATCGACATCAATCCCGATGATTTGAAAATCGACACGTATCGCGCATCGGGTGCGGGCGGTCAGCATGTCAACAAGACATCTTCCGCGGTGCGTATTACGCATCTTCCGACCGGGGTGGTGGTGCAGTGCCAGAATGAGCGAAGCCAGTTCTCCAACAAAGACAAGGCGATGAAGATGCTGAAGGCGAAACTCATCATGCTAAAGCAAGCCGCCAATGTGGAGAAACTGTCCGATATCCGCGGAGATGTCAAGGACATCGGTTTCGGCAGTCAGATTCGTTCCTATGTTTTGCAGCCGTATACTCTCGTAAAAGACCATCGCACCAATGCCGAAAACGGCAATGCGGAGGCGGTGCTGGACGGGGATATCGACCGGTTTATTACCGCATATCTGACGAAAGAAAGCGTTGCGGACAATGGCACGGAGTAGCGTGGAATGCGGCAGGCACAGGGAATCGGATAATTCTGT
>JBHAEV010000096.1:0-29491 GCA_041855735.1 Lachnospiraceae bacterium | reverse complement strand
GTCAGCATTGGCTTGCGGCAAATCCGGATATACCACTTCCAAACCGCGCTCCGCGGTCAGATCCACGGAGCCGTCAATTGCCGTGCTGCCGATTTCTCCGCTTTGGAATACCACAGTTCCGGTAACCGGTGTAAAATTCATTTCGTTGACGGCTCGACGCATCAACACCACTCTGGCAGCCTTTTCCGAGCCGAACATCCATTGCTTTTTGATTCGAATATTTTCGGTCTTCGTGTTGTATGCGATATAACTGTGGCGTTTTTGTGTCGGTGTGATGGAAATCTGTTTATCTCTGGTGCTGTCATACGGCGCACGATAACCGTTCGGCGACTGTATTTCACGCACCGTATAATCTCCGACTTCCAGCTCGTCAAAGTATGCGAAACCTTCGGCATTAGTAGTGATCTGCTTTATCGGAACACTGGAATCGGTAATCGGCGCATGACCGGCATACAGTCCGAAAACGGCACCGTCCAACACTCTTTTCGTGATGCTGTCATACTTCGACACCAAGATGGAATTGTCCAGCTTTTTGTTATTCATATGGAAAGAATAAGTGCCGTTAAAATCCGTTCGTGCGGATTCTTCCAAAATCTTAAATACTTTCGGCTGCACCAGCTTCTCATATCCGACCGGTGCACTCTTTTCGAACACACCATATTCCTGATCGAAGACAAAAGGATAATCACGAAAATCAATGATGCCGTTTGTATCGGAAACAATGTCCGTGCTGCCGTGAATCGGAATGGCAGAGCCGACTTTCACGCCATTGTTCGTCCTGTACAGCTCAAACACCGCATTGGCAAGAGGTTTGTATACGCTTGCAACACCGTCTCCGGTTCTGCGCACCTTATAACCCGGATTTGCCGAAACGAAACGTTCGGCGTCCGCCGTCGGTATGTTGATATATCCCGTCAAGTCCTCGCCCTTGTATCCGATGACCTTGGTCTTCTTGTTGGCAAGACTTTCGTTCCATGTATAGACCAGTTTACTGCCATTGAACGAAAATCTCGGATTGCTCAAATCGGCACTGCTTGCCTTGTTCGGAATCGTCACGATGACATTCGGATTCACCGATCCGAAGTAATAGCCCGGTGCCGGTTCAACTTCCGTGATGCGGTAAGAACCCGGTTCCAGATTGTCGAAGCTCACTTGAGCATTCGCGCCGACCATCTCGCTTTGTTTGGTTGTGCCGATTTGCACGGCGCTTGCAATGGTACCGTCCGCGGCAAACTCGACTTTTTCCAATTGAAATGTTGCACCGGCAATCGGAACGGTACTGCCCTCTTCATGCTTTTGCAGCACAATCTTTCCGGTAATCTCTTTTTCCATATTCGGGAAATTCATGGACTGCTGGCGAAATCTCGTTCCGTTTGCGGCATTGACCACATGTCCGTTTGGCGTCACCATGAATTGATATTCATTGGTATTGTGAAGGTACAAAACATGCTCCGGCGCATTCTGGGTCGCTTCCTCCGTCACGGTGTAAACCATGTTTGCTTTCAGATTCGAAACGACTACCTCTCCCCTCGCGTTCGTATCATTCGTGTACACCACGGAACCGTCCGCGCCGGTCACTTTGAATCGATAGCCCGCAACCGCCGTTTTTCCGTAGTCGCTGATTCTTTCCCAATTTGCCGGATCCAGATCATTGACATCGGTTGTGATCACTTTCTTTAGAAGCACCTGTACGATTTCATTGGTCATCTCCACGGTATGATGGACGGCGGTCGGAGTGATGTTGACCGTTTGTGAACCCATATCGGTAAAACGATTCACCTGTGAACTCAAAATCTCGGTAATCGTATACCTTCCCTCCGGCAGATTTTCGATCAAAACGCTGCCGTTATCGGAAGTGGTCACTTCCTGCAGAATGTGATTGTTGGTCGTATCCAATCCACGGAGTGTAAAGCTGACATTCGGAAGTAACACATTCGGATCCGCCGATTTCTTTTTGATCGTAATCGATCCGGTAATCGGCTTTACATTCATCATCGTCACTTTGATTCCGTTCGAAGTGTCGTCGTCCGGAATCACATAGTGATAATCGGTTGCGGTATACATGGTTTGCATTCCGTTGATATAAAATGGTTGATTGGAAAGCATGTATCCGCCCGGAGCGCTGATCTCGCGAATGACATAGCCGTGGCGGACATCCAAATCCGAAAAGGTAACCGTTCCGCTTCCGTCGGAGTGTGCCACCCGTGTAATTCCTCCTCCGGAAATCGAAAATACGGCTCCCGCAAGCGGAGTCGCCATTGCGGCAGAAGTCAAAGTCCCGATTTTGCCGTACTTTTTAAAGCTTATACTGCCGCTTGGCGCTTCCATGATGTTTTCCGCATTGTTCACCTCCCGAAATGGCAGAGGTGTGGAGGATGCATCTGTCGTAAAGCGGTAACTGAACGAGTCCACCGCCTTTTTGTCATAGTTTCCGTTGCTCGGATGCGCCAGATTCGGTGCCACCATCGGCACTTCCACCACCAGTTCGTCCCCGTATCCCAATGTGATGCTGCTGTCAAACTTGACTCGAAGTGCCTTGGTCGTGTTGTTTGCGGCACCCGCCCATGTCGTTTGCTCATAGTACTCCGTGATGGTTTTTCCGTTCAGCAAATCGGCGGTCGGTGTGGCGGTATTGTCAAATCCGATCTGATAGTTCGCAGCATTGACCGGCACGACGGTTTGATCCTGTTTCACGATATAGGCTTTCAGATCGTTCATTCTCGTCAAATCCAGACTTTCATCGAATTGACTGCCGCGAAGTCCGGTCTTGGAAAGCTGATTGTCATTGACACCGGGCAGAATATTCACCATCTCAAAATTCGAATAACTTCCGGTCTGATCCGAATCCAGATTTCGAATGCTCATGCGATAGTCAAATTTCTCTTCGCTGAGAGTCTTGGTGGATGTCGTCCAAAGCAGATCTCTCTTGTTTCGGATCTTCAAATGCCCGGAGAGTGCGCTCGCCACCGTCACCTTGATGCTTTCGCTGTCCGTCGACCAGGGCTTTGTCGAGTGTTGTCCGTTCGGAGAAAGCAGCTGCCCCGCATTCTCGAAAACATTCTGCGCCTCCACTCCCTGCTTTGGCGTCCATGAGGCATAGGCTTTGTTGGTAATCTTTTGGAAATCCGTATCGCCGAGGAACCTGGTTTTGATGGTGGCAATCATAAATTTGTGGTCGCCGTATTGGTACAAATCCAGTCTTGGCGCATAAAAACGAATGGCGCGGTAATTCCTCGTCACCCCGTTTTCCTGCACCGGATACTCGCCGATGATTTCAAAGCGTCCGCCGGAGCTGACAAATTTCTCATACAGCACAATATCGCTCGCCTTCAGCTCCATTCCGTCCGGAAAAATATCGATGATTTCAAAATTTTCAAGCACATTTGCACCGCGGTCCGCATTGTTGGCACCCATGGATGTGTTGAGGGAAAGGTGGTATGCGCCTGCCTGCCCGCCCAATACCTCGCCGCCCGAGCCGTATCCCGGATAAATCGGATAGCTTCCCGCATTGACCGGATAGGTCAAAGACTTGTCCAGTGCCACATTCATCTTGTATTCATACACATCGACCTTTGCGACATTTTCCAGACACACACTGCCGTCCAGATGCTCAAACTTCGGATCATTCGGCTTTGTGAATCCCGCTGCAAGTTCATCGGTTTCTTTTTTGTAAATCTTCGCCGATGTAATGGAGGCATTTTCCAAAATCGAATCCGCCGGCAGCAGATCCTGCGTCGGGTCTTTCAGTTCGGTCACCACCTTGAATTGCAATGTCTTTTTCAAAGGAGCGGATTCACTGCCCACAACTTTGATGCGAATATAGTCGATATTGTCCGGAAAATACACCTTGTTGGCGCGGTCAATGTTTACCTCCTGTTCCATGACCATGGTATCGGCAGCGGGATTGACATTGGCTCCGGTCAGTCGAAATCCGCCCACCAACACGCGCGTATCGACGTCCGCCGTATTTTGCAAAAATTCCAGTCTTTTAAATTTCAGCCGGCTGTCTTTTTGATAATCAAAGACCTGCACATCCCGAAAATCATACATTTCATTCGAAGAGCCGACGCTGAGCACATACGGAATCTCCATACTCCGGTCGTCAATGTAGTCGTAAATATAACTGTTGTTCGTATATCCCCTCGGACTCAGCCTGCTCGACCCGTTCACCGTATAATTGGTCGGAAGCGGGTACTTTTCCGCTTTGAAATCCGTTCCGGTAAAAGGAATTCCCGGACCGACATAAATCGGATAAACGGTCAGACTGTCCCCATAGCCCAAATCTCCGCGAAGCGTGTTCGTCACTGCCGGCTCCGGGGTGGTCGGATCATCCACATGCTGTATCACCGTATTCGCCTTTATTGTCACCGGCGCATTTTCCTTCATTCCCGGGAATGAAAAATAAATCGGCGGAAAATCCCCGTCCTGTAAAAAGCGTGAGCTCGGATAGGTCTTATTGTAACGGAATGTTCCGTCCGCTTCTTTGCTCCATCCCGGATTTTGAGCCGGGTCAAAGACCGGTGTTCTTGTTATTTCCGTATTGCTGTTCGGATCAATGGCAGTGTAATCTCCGATTTCCACGCTCATTGAAAAACCGGCGATTTTGGCATATTGATAATTTGACGTTGAGAATTTAAACGGTACCGGCGCCGGATTTTCGATGATTCTCGCTCCGCCGGGTTCATTGATTCCCGTCATCAATCCTAAGTTTCTCGCGCCGTTTCCCCTTGCATATTCCGGCGGATAATGCCCCGCCACAATATGCTCTTCATAGATATTCAAGTATGGCTCCGGCAGATACTCCCTTTGCATTACAATCGGATTGCTCTGTGCGATGATTTTTTGCACGCCGCCCACTTCATCGACCAAAGTCACTCTTGCCGTCGCCTTCGCCAGATTCGGGGCGTCGTCTCCGAACATGAAGCGCACTCCGATATTTTGAATGGAAGAAATCTGCAGATTGTCCTTCACATCAATGGTCACGCCGCCCGGATACGCACTCCATGCGCCCGCATCAAAGAGCGTGGAAGTGGATGCGTCATCCGCCACCAGAGTTTTGGTGTAATCGATGAACGGCGAATCGATATCGATGAGGAGCTTTGGATTTTGCAAGGTAATATTTGCCGCATTCAACACATCCATATCAAAAAATGTCAGCATCTCCGGATGGTTTCTATAGGATTCGTATTTATATTCCGTGACATACTCCGCAGGCTGTGTAGGAGAATTGCTCGGCTTTTTGATCTTATACTGCAGTGTGATATTCGGATTGTAGTCTATTTCCGTTTTTTTATAGTAAAAGGTGATTTCGCGATCCGTTCTCGAACCCTGCGCTTCGAACGGCACTTCGATTCGATCTCTGTTTGCAACCGATACTTGATCGGCATCTACGGATCGTGTCAGTACATAACCCGGAATAACCGGCGCAATAAACGTTCTGGCACTCTGCCACGCCCCCGTTGCCATATTACGCGGTTCCAATTCCTCATAAATGTATTCGCGATAATCCGCTTTTACCGGTCGACCGCCCTGCCCGTCGAATGCTTCGTCAGTTTGATCCACCCGGAAATTCACCTTTACGGTACCCGGATCCACCACCACGGAACGAATCGGTACATTGTTGATCCATGCCCCATTGTAGTGATAGGTACTGCTTCCGATGAATTCCGAAATTCCCCGGGAGTTGCCGCGATTTAAACTTCCGTCCGGATTCGGCGCATTGGTCAGCATGATGACATTCGGCTTTGCATAGGCGGAATTTCCTACTGCAGAAGAACTGTAAGTAAGCGCGAACATTTCGCGCGTAAATGCCGTCGGATTGTTTTGTGTGGAAGTGACCGTAGCCGGAATTTGCCACACCAGCGGATGGTCGAGTTCGTTGATTTGCATACTCTGACTCGGATCAATGAAGGTCGGTTTCGCAAACTCCAGTTGTTTCAACGGATTTCCCGCAAAACCGCGACCTTCGATGTATTCCAGATTCGGGAAATTGGAGGCATTGATCCCCTGAAACTGATTGCTCATCAATCCCGAATTTTGTACCCGTTTCACCGAAGGGAAGTTTCCGTCCGTGATTCGATTGCCGTAGAATGTGTATACACCAATGCTTTCTATCAGCGGAGCATCCACATAGGTCAGTGCATTGCTCTGAAAGGCGGAATTTCCCAATTGCGTAACCAGAGGCAGACTCAAATTTCCGACAAGACCGGCATTATTGAATGCGCCGTCGCCGATACTTGTGATTCCCGAAAAGTCAAAGTTTGACAATTTATTGTTGTCCGTTGATGTATTGTTTTCAAAGGAGCGTTTCCCGATTTCGGTCAGACTCGGCATCACCACCCGGTTTATGGGATTGTAGGCAAATGCGCTCTCCCCTACACGAACCACATTCGGTGCCTCCACCGATTTGACCTGAGATCGTAAAAATGCATGATCCCCGATGCTTGTCGCTCTTGCCGGAATTTCCAAACGGTATTCCTTTGCAATCAGTTTTGCCTTTCCCTTTGCTGTCAGTCCGGTTACTTTTCCGGTATCCGTCGCATCCCAGGTAAAGTCCGCCTCATCCCAAGGATCGGTACTCGGCGTACTCGGATTGATGATATAATTCTCCCGATTGATCATATTCAAATTGTCGGTAAATACCGGGATGAAATTATCCAGTGCGGCGGAACCCGGATTGTGCGCAGCCGCATGGTTTCGGTGATTCGGCCAATAATCGCTGTAAAACACATCCACACCAAGCTCCTGAATATTATTCAGGAATGCCTCTTTGATGTAATTTTTTCCGAATGCTCGGCTTCCGGCTTTTTGCAGTGCCGGCAACTGCAATTTCGTCAATTTGTTTTCAAAAAATCCCTGATAGCCGATCTCTTCCAGATTCGGCGCAATCAACTCGGCAATTTGATTGTAGGAAAACGCATCATCCCCGACTGTTTTTAAAAGCGGCAGATCGACCCGGGCTATTTTATTGTAGTGAAAGCCCATTCGCCCGATGTTCACCAGATCCGGAGCCGTCAATTCCGTCAGTTTGTCCGGATTCTTCTGATCCTTGAAGCCGCCTGCGCCCACATCCGTAATTCCGGTGAGATCGGCGGTTCTGATCATGGATTCCCCGAAACCGTTTTCACCGATTTTTGTCACATTCGGCATTTGCTGATTGCGATCCACATAGGTCAGCTGTGTCCGGAAGAAAGTGTGATTCGGCAAAGTCGTGAGATTCGGAATATAAAATCCTTGCGGATACGACGGATCCGCACCGATTTTGGAGTACCAGAACGCGGCTGTTCCCATCGTCTCCAGACTTGGAAGAACCGCTTTTTTGATGCCGGTTTCCTGAAACGCAAAATCGTCGATTCTTTTTACATTTGAAAAATCGATGTTTTCGAGCGCACGGTTTCGCACAAACGCGCTGTTGCCGACGATTTCGAGGTTCGGCGCCTCGAATGTGGTCATCCGGTCATTGTTTCGGAATGCATTGTCTTCGATTTTTGTGAGGTTCAAAAACCGGGCGGACAAAAATTTGGAATCGTAAAATGCATAACCTCCGATTGCAGTGATGCTGTTTTCAAAATCGCGCACGGTATGGAACTCTTTTTGTCCGAATATGCTCGCGCCCGATGCCACCGTCTGTTTATGCAGCACCTTGTCCACTGCGGCATTGGTGTACGGATTGAAATGCGGCAAGACCAGATCCCTGTTGCCGGCATTTAATTTTGCCATACCCTGTGCGGACAAGCCGTGTACCGAGTTTTGATCACGATTGTGGTATTCCCCGGGCTGTCCGCCGTACACGAAATCTCCGAGAACCCATCCGTTGTCCAGCGGAAAATTCAGCAGATTCGTGCCGATGTAAATCTTGGTGCGAATGCGTCGCTGCTCACCGGTATTGGAGGTCAGGATGTATTCCACCTCAAAGGTATTGCCTTCCGCAGCATTTTTGATACTTTCCAGAATCGTGTCCGGTGCCAGACTCACCTGATCCTTCATATCCGGATCATTGTTGTCATACGCTTTGATCAATTCCAATAATGCATTCTTCACATCTTCGGTCGTGGCGGACGCATCAAACGGAGCCAGCATCGGCTGCCTGGTATTGTCGCGTTCCAATGTCAGACCGGTACTGAGCTTATCGTAAAAAATATCCACCGGGTAGTCATCTCTGTCGGGTGTGAATGTGATTTCCGGTGTCGTCAGCACCGGTGTATAACCCGGAATGTGCGGAATCGGGAATGTCTGTGTCACCCCGAGCACATAGATAGTTTCCGAAGTCAAATCGCTTTCCAAAACGGTATCGATTTTGATTTTGTTTCGGTTTGCATGATCTCGATAGCTGATCACAATATTCACCGGACGCACCACATGTCCATATCCTCCGCTGACGGAATCTTTTCCGGGGATTCCGGCCGGAAGCGGATTTCTCTGTGTATCGAGTTTTACATACTTTCCGTTGAACGAAAACGCGCCGTGTCCGATGATCTCCAGCGTATCCGGCAAAGTCACCTCGGATATCAGATTGTTTTTAAACGCATCGATTCCGATCTGTGTAATCCGATCACCGAGATTCAAATTTGCAATCCGATTGTTGAAAAACGCACCGTCGCCTACCGTTTTCGTATGTTTTAACTCCAGCTCCGTGATTTGATTGTCACGAAATGCTTCTTTCCCGATTTCTTCCAGACTGTCCGGCAGCTCCACATCGACCAGCTGATTTCCCGCAAACGCAAAATTGCCGATCTTTTTCAAATTCTGCCCGAATGTCACCGTATCGATATGCGATAGTGCAAAGGCTTCTTCTCCGATCTCCACGATGTCGACATTCGTACCTCCATACGCCAGGGAATCCGGAATCGTAATGTTTTCGGTGACAAAACCGTCCTTAAACCCCCAGATAACCAGTCCGTTTGCCGTATGCTGCACTTTAAAATCACCGATTTCCGACAATTCCCCGTCACTCGGTCTTCGATAAAAGCCGGTGTACGATCGCGAAGCATCACCGGACGAAGTCAGATCATTTTCCAATGTACCGTCCGTGAGCGAATCCGCCGATGTGTTCGGAACCGTTTCCGCCGATGTGTTCGATGATGTCGCCACACTGCCGCCTTCGCCGCTGTTTTGCGTACTCGAAGTTTCATTGGCATACACTTTTTTTGCAGCAAAAAAACTCATTGTATCCATGCCACTGAATGTCATACATACAACGAGACAAAAAGCGATGATCCGCCTTAGCGCATCATATTTCCAAATTTTATTGTACTTTTCCACTCTAACCTCCAAAAATCAGGCATTTCAGTGCTCAGCAAATGCCCGTTATTCATGAAGATTATATCATCAGAAAACAATAGTTTCAATGTAATTATTAATATTTTCCTATGATTTTATTATACGAATTAGATTATTTTATCATCGTTCAGATGTTGTATCATGTTTTACTCACCGCTTTCTTCCAAACCTGCAAACACAGCAATGCAAAGAAGACAAAAAGGATGTATATCACAAAACGCTTCCAATAGGAAATGTCCGCCACAATTCCCAGATAATAAGACACCGGATTCACGAGCGATGCGATTTTCATTCCCGCTAAACGCAGATCCAGAAAAACCGGAGAACTGACAATCAGCCACACCGAAAGCGGAAACAAAAGGGAACCGATGATATAAATGCTCGGAAAAACGGTGATGATGATCTCACCGATGAGCAGCAATGACAGAAAATACAGGATTCCTCCTGCCGCTTCATTTCTCCAATTTCCTGTTTGCCCGGTCATCCATAATGCAAACATCATCAAAAGAAGCAAGTTGACGGACACGCTGATTTTGTAGAGGATGCCCAGTTCCGCTCTTTTTTTTCGATCCGCAAAATCGAACAGACCGTTTTTTTCGTCTTTCAGGAAATAAATATTGGCGACCGCATTTGCCACAAAGAGCCAGACCGCAAGCATTCCCCGCATCGGTGAGAGCAGATAGTCCGATTTTCTCCCGTCTTCCACTTCTTTGCCCCCGTCCAGAGTGAGGAATTCCAAAAAATCACCATCAGCTTCAACCTTATCATGATAGGATCTCAAAACACGGATTTGTTCTTCGGACAAAGCCGCCTCTTCTTCTTTTGATAAAATCCTGCCGGTCATAAAATCCATGTATTGATAAAAAGCGATCTTCGGATACAACACACGGTACAGTTTCTCCCTCGATAAATTCAAGACGGTCGACTCGTGGCTTTGATAGACGGTAATGAATGCCGTTTTGTTTTTCACATACTCTTTCACCTTCCCGTTCAATCCGTTCGGAATGTGCCAGGCGGCATCCGCTTCCTGCTTTTGAAGCATCTGTTTTGCCGCGAATGCATCATTCGTCGTCGTGAAACGGATCACACTTTCCTCGGATGTCAAATCGGTGAGTATGCTTTTTGCATCTTCGTCGGGATGCAAGTCGGTGAGCAACACAATGTGAAGAATCCCTTTCTCCTGTCCGGATCCGAGACCGACTCCGAAAACCAGCAGAAAAAGCATGGCAAGCATCGCAATGTATTCCATGCGTTTCCACAATCTCTTATTGAGAAGATAATACCACTTTCCAATTTCCGTAATTTTCACATTCTCTCCTATCTTGTAACACGTCGAAAACGCAGGCAAAGCGCAAGTACGAACGACAGCAGTGTCATTGCGATCATATACAGTAAACTTTGGCGAACCGGATAGCCCATGCCTTGATAGAGCAGGAGCATCCCCTGTCGGGCCGGCAGATACATAGCGATGTCCTGCATGGATTTCGGGAAAAAGCTGAGCGGATACAATATGCCGGATAAAAAGCTGAGTGCCAGTCCGAACACGAACTGAACCATCATCACCGGAACAATATCCCGGATCCACTCAAACAAAAACAATTGTATGGCGGAACTCATGAGTACGACTCCCGAAATACTCCAAAAAAAAGAAGACATACGATAGTCCGCCCATGCCCATTCCTGCAGGAAAACATGCTTTGCAAAAAGTACCATTGCAAGAATTACGGCAATTCCGAGAAAATTCATGAATACCATTGTAATATATTCGCACAGGATCTGAACCACACTGTTGGTGTTTCTCGCACAGAGCAACTTCAACAAATCATTGTCCTTGGATGCAAACATGACGCTCATCCCGAGTCCCGACATCAAAAGATAAAACATGATCATACCGCCGAGGTAGTAATCGACAACATTGATCTCCTCCAGGCTGTTTACCGTCTGCACATCATAGATGTTTTTTCTCTCGAACACTCCGAAAATGAGTTTTTTATTCAAATCTTCATTGGCCCGATATACATCGCCCAAATCCGGATGGTCGATGTAATAGTTTTCCATGGCATATACGGCAAGTTCGGAATGTACCAGAAGATCCGTCAAAGCGGATGCCACTTCCTTTCCCAGAGCATACATCAGCGCACCCGAAGTTTGGGAACTGACAAATCGTATCGGTCGATTCTCGCCTTTTGACAGCCCTTCAATAAAGTCCGATGAAATATCAAAATACCCGATGATATCACCGGATTGCAGCTTCTTTCTTGCATCGTCCTCACTCAAACTCTCAAAACGGACAAAGGCTCCGGAAGTGTCCATGGTATTTAACATATTGATGCCGAAGTTGATATAGGAGGACTCCATGTCCCCGACAATGCCCACCCTGACTTTGGAGGTATCTCCTTTCTTCGATTCAAAAGCACGGCCTATCAATAATGCCGTCATGCCGAGAGATACAATCAACAATACATTGACAAACAAAAGGACGGGCAAAAGACGAAACAGTTTCTTGAATTGTATTTGCAGATACTTCATTCTTCCCCTTATCCGATCAGCCTCGCCAAAGCCTTGCTGTCTTTGTCATAAATATAGTCGAGAAATTTCCCGTCCTTAAGTACATAGTGCCGATTGCACAGGGATAGTTCACTCTCGTCATGTGTCACCAGAACAACGATTCCGCCCGCTTTCGTAAACTCTCGAATATAGTCGTGGATATACTCCTTACAAACCAAATCCAGCGCCGCACTCGGCTCATCCATCAGCAGAATTCTCGGTTGATGTGCCACGGCACAGGCAATGCTCAATCGTTTTTTCATCCCTCCGCTGAGTTTATCGACTCGCATATTCAGAAATTCATCGATTTTTAAATTTCGTATCAATCCGTCTTGAATCGAGAGTTTCAGTTTCTTTTTGTCATACCATAGGAGCAGATTGTCATAGGCGGTCAATTCTTCAATCAGGGGATTTCCCTGAGGGATCAATCCGACGATGATGCGACGTTTTTTCGCCTCTTTTAAGAGATCCGCCCCCTCATAAAAAAAACTCCCGGCATCTTCTTTTAAAATTCCGGACAGGATGTTTAAAAGTGTTGTCTTCCCGCTGCCATTACCTCCCAGTATGCCGATGCATTCCCCGTGTTCGGCAAAAAAGCTGACACCTTTTAACACCTTTTTATTTTTATAGCTCTTATGAATCTCTCGTATTTCCATCCGTACTCCTTTAAGAAAAGGCCAAAACCATCTGAGGTCTTGGCCTTCGGTTATTTATCGGTACATTTGCGACAAACCGGATATGACATCGATGTATTCCGAAGGAATATCCGTATTTCTCAGTTTTTCCAACCATCCGTCCCAATTTGCATTCTGGAAATACGCAGTTGCCGTCTGTTCATCCGATATATCCACAACGGTACCGCTCGGCACTTCAATCGCCTTCTTTCCTAGGAACTTCCCGACTGTTTTTAAAGTAATCGAATCCTTACCGCCTTCCCGAATCACAAGGCTTGCATTCGTATCTTTCGCCGTGGAATCCGCCAGGATTGCAAGGCTGTAATTCTCCACATTCATGCCGATGCTTTGCGTCAGCGAAGTATTGCCGACCAAAGACAGTTCCGCTTCCAATACGAGTCTTCCTTTTTCAAGGGCATTGTAATCGAGTTTTGTCAATTTGAGATTCATCAGATGCTCATCTTTACCATGTATCTGGAATTCACCGCTGAGATTACCGGCATCATACTTCGCCGTTCCTTTCAACACAAATACATCCGGATCGGCTTCGACTTTGTATTCGATGCCGATGTCCTTGCCTTTTCTCGGCACTTTGAATCCGACGGTTGACTTCGAATCATCGGATTCCATGTTTAGTTCATAGGCAACGAAATTGTTTCCGTCCGCCCAGATATCAATGCCCAGTTTCACATCCGAAAAATCCCTGCTCTCGATTTCTCCCAGCTCCGTCTTGACATCCTCAAGGAAGGAATCATAGCTCCAATCGCCGCCCATGTTGTTGGCGCCCGGCACACCCATCATTCCCATCATGCTCTGCGTGCCGTCGATGTAGGAAACAACCACCTTTTCCAAATCTTTGTCGCTTTGAATCGTTTCCAGATACTTTTTGTACACGGCTTTGACCTGATCGCCCTCCAGTACGGCGGAAAGTTTGGTCGCATTTTGAGTGATTCCCTCGGCAGTGACTTCCGATTTTTCCGACTTCACATCCTTGATCTCTTCCAGCCAAATCAATGAGTACTTGTTCATAAGCGTTTCAAGGGTATCCGCATCCGGCAGTGAATCGATATACTTTCCCTGTGCAGCCAGAAGCGTACTCATGTCCATCTGACTTTCGATTGCCGAAGTGAGATCCAGATAGTCCTCGGAAAGATCCGGAAACTGCATCAAGTACTGTGTTTCCCCGAAATAGAAATTGGTATTGAACGCATTCTTTCCGTTTACCAAAAATTCCATATCGGCGGCCATTTCCTTTTCCGCTACATTTCCGACGCCTTTGATCTCGATACTGTTCAGCCAGTCGATGTTTACACCGGAGCCGAGCATCGCAAAACTGCTGAGGGTGTCCTTTAAACCGGAATCATGAAGCTCAAGCAACAGACTCGACTCAAAAGCCCCTTCGCTCATTTCCCGCGCATCCGCCAGATACTGCCTGTAAAACTTGGAAAAACTGTTGTTTTGTTTCCCGGTATAATCGGTGACGATCTTTTTAAACTGATCCGTCGGATTGCCGCCTCCGATCATCCCCACGGCTGCAACCGCGCCTCCCGCCACTGCAACTGCGGCAACACCGCCGATGATCAGCCCCATCGGAAACTTCTTCTTCGGCTTTTCCTCACGAAAGTCGGCAAAATGCGTCGAATTCGCGGATGCACCGCCTACCGGTTCGACACCGCTGTTTGTCATCGATTCTGCAACTCCCGACGACGCTTCGGCGGAATCCGCGCCGGTTTTTACATCGGAGTAATTCGGATTCGGTTCTCCGCAATTGGTACAAAATTTACTGTCATCCCCAACCGGAACACTGCATTTACTACATAACATAATACGCCCTCCTGTTTTCAAAACTTTCATTCCAGACCTATTATAGCACAGTTTTCGAAAAAAAAAATCAAATTATCGATATTATTGTATATTGCGCAAGAAAATTATAATTATTATAAGATTATAATAAGAAATCTCTGTTTTTGTGAAGTCTAATTTAAAAACCTCGCTCGCTCTTTACACGCTCGGCATATTCACTGTTCGGAAATTCCGTCACAATCTGCTGATACAAAAGATTGGCACCGTTTTCATCCGCCAGGGCTTTTAAAGTCACTGCCTTTTTGTACATCGCCTCCACCATGTCCGGCTGCAGGCGAAGCACGGTGTCAAAATACAACAGCGCCGTTTGAAAGTTTCCTTCGGAATACAGAATATCTCCCTTTGCAATGAGATTTGTGATGCCGTTTCGGGAAATATTGTCCTGGATACTTGCGAGAATTCCTTCCACATCCGCGCCGCTTTCCTCCATATTGTGAATGACGCTCGCATCGATGGACACAAACAGCTCCACCGCACGATTCATATCATTGTTTGCAATTGCACTCTGTACTCCGAGGATTCTCTGATACTGCGCCAGCAAATAGTTTCGGTCTCCGTCGGATGTGGAGAGAGAACTTCCAAGCTCCTCATTTTGTTTCACATATTCTTCATTGGATTTGGTCAAAAGAGCAATCTGATTATTGGCATCGCTCAGCTGTTTGCTGATTTTAATCAATTCCGCATTGTGGAGATTATTGTTTTTGGCGGATATCGTCGGCATATACAAAAAAAATGTGGTTGCCGCACCGATGAGTAAACCGATGCCGATATTCAGAACTGTCTGCCAACCCGTATACTCTTTGTAGGTGGCAGGAATAATCACGTCTTCATCGCCAAGCGCAGACTGTGCCAGCAATTCCTTTTCTTTCTTTTCCTTGGTGGTCAGTCGAATGTCGGAAAGCAGTGTTTGCAGATGCAAAGCGTGCGGATTGTTCACATCCACCTGCAAAACGGCATCAATCGCCGCTTTGGCTTTGTCCTTCTCTTTGATTTGAATGTTTAACAGTGCGAATAAAAGCTGTGCTTTGATAAACTTCGGATTCGACTCCACAATTCGATTTAATGCTAAAATAGCCAAGTCCTCACTATGACTTTTGGCATAGGAAAGAGCTTGGTTGAATTTCACCAGAATTTGTTCGTTTTTATCGAGCTTACCGGGTTTTTTACGAATCAGACTCAAATAACGTCGTGCCGCATTGTTCTCCGAGCGAAGATTGGTACTGATGACCCATTGCACCAATGCTTCCGCCATTTCCCCGATTTCATAATATACCAATCCGAGCAGATTTCTTGCATCGGTGTGTTCTTTGTTCAGGCGAAGAGCATAATTCAGATTGGTAATCGCCTCGGTCAAATGGCGCTCCTTCGCTTTTTTCAGACCGAGATTGTAATAGCTGTTGGAAACCTCAAGAAAAATCGTTTCATTCATCATGCTTGATCTCATACTCGGGCGGAATGTACCTCTCTTCCTGCGGTACTTCATCCAAGTATTCTCCTTCCGGGTATTCGGTTTTATCGAGGTCAATCTCCGGCGCCTGTACCGCAAAGTGATTTTGAAGCTCCGCTTTGGAAATCTCCTCCGCATCCGAATCTTTCTGTTTTTTCAAAATTCCCATGATGATATCGTTAAAATCGCTCATTTCACTTTGGATAATGGCGTCCTCGAGTTTGGAAACCTCCAAACTCGGCTCAAATTTTTTGATTTCTTCTTCAAAATTAATCATTCCGATTCCTTTTCAATTCATTCTCCGATACTCTTGTTTCAACCGGTTCAAAAGCTTTTGAATCTCTTTTTGGGAGTGATTCTCCTTTTGAAAAAATTCATGCAGATCACGAATTTTCCCGCTTTCACCGGCTTTGTCGATGGCCTCCAGATACTCCTTATCCCATAAATCCCTCTCCGGCTTGCCGACTTTTTCCATATAATCGTCACGGATGGCAATCCCCTGCTCAATCAATGTGATGTGATACATTTTGCGTAGAATGCTCAAATCACCCAGAATCAGAAATGCCTTTTCGTAGGATTCGAACGCATCGGCATATTGAAACAAATTGGCATAGGCACTGCCCAGATTTTCATTCACCGTGGCAATGAACTTATTGTTTACAATTTTGTCTTTATTGAATTTCAGAATTTTATTGTAATCCGATGCCGCCCGTCCGTACAAGCCCAGCTGAAACATATAATTGGCTTTTAAGAGCAGATAATCGGCTTTATGTGCTCTCTTAAAGTATTCCAGAAGTTTTTTGTATTTCAAAATCTCCGCATGGGAATAGATATTGCCGAAACCCAGAATGTAAATCAGCATCTCATCCTCGCTGGCACGATCTTTTTGCATCTTCGCAAGTCTGGATTTCAAAGAGGTTAATCCAAGCTCCAACTCGATAAAATCGAGCAGAGCCGCTGTGATAAAACGATCCCGCACAAGCACCGGATTCTCATAGATAATAAAGCATAATTCTTCGTAAGAATAAATGTTTAGATCCAGTTCCTGAATGTAATACGGGTGCAAAACCTCGTTGTGGTCACACATTATAAGTCCCATAAATCAACCTCTTTGACGATCTGCTTATTTGTACTCTTTACAATCTCTCCGAAACCGGCATCCGTGATCTCTACAATCATGGTTTTGGAATCCTTAAATCTGGTTTTCAAGTCCAGACGAAGCGTTTTTTTCGGTCTTTCGGAAAAGTCCGAAAGCGGAATTTTCACAATCTTTCTACGATTGATGTTCACCGGAATGACGGAAAGTTCGATATGGGAAATATCATCCGCAATCACACGCATATTGTTTTCCAGGGTATACCAACTGTCACCGGCATTTGCAAGAGATCGCTCCACAACCTTCGCACCTTCGATGGTGTGGATGTAGACGGATGTGCTGAGTCGTCCGTCACAGATATAGGTGAAGTCCTTTTGTTTTCCGCTGTAAATGAACTCCAGCGCTCGCTTGCATGCACCGATGGCAAATAAATGAACATCCAGATACAAACTTCTTCTTCCGGACGCGATGAAATTCTTGAAATTCCCGGCCCAGTCATGATCTTCAAATCCCTTCCCTGCCAGTATGACCGAAGAATACCGTTTCTTTGCCTGCATTTTGTTCTGCGCAAATGTCGTCAAAATCTGATCCCCCAGCTTCGCTCCCTGCGGCATCCGAAGCACCGTCAGATCAAAACCCTCTTTCTGTGCATCCGCCGATGCGGTGAGCATCTTTTTCTTTCCTGCGCTATGAGAAGTAAACTCATAATAGGTCAATTCCTGCTCCGCACAATAAAATAATCCGACCAGATTGTTCCATATTTTCGGGTTTTGATGGATGGTGTAACTGATAAAGCTCTCACAGCGACTGATGACATGAACATGGTTTTTTAAATATCCCAAATCCACAAAACAGGAAACAATCATCCCGACAATCTCGGCTCCGACCACGGGAATGGATACGACAATCTCCTCCGGGTAACCGGAAGCCAACGAAACGACACCGATTTCGATAATGGTCTGAAAAAATTTCTTTAGTAAGTCTTTTCCTTTGTATTTGATACCGCCTAAAGTTGCAGTTTTGTGTTTGGTCGACAAGGACAATAATCGATCCGTCATTGTCCCGCTGCCGTCCAGGAGTTTTTTATAGGCCTCTTCGCCCACATACCATTCCTCTTTGTCATTATCTTTGAAAATGGCAGTGGGAAAAGAAAACACTTCCTCCGAAACAGAAAAGACCAGATCTGTAGTGACATCACTTAAATCGATTCCCAACGCTCTGGTACTCATTCCAACCCCCCTAATCTCCAGTTCTGATATCAAAAAGCGCCTTGCTCATCTCTTCTTTTATGATGTAATTTTCCACGGCTTGAAAGAGTTTTGCCCCCTCCACTCCCTGTAACTGATTGAGAGAATCAAATCTCGAATCGGTTTTTGCACACCCGGCGTACCGAATGCTGCCTTCCTGTAGAATATTTTCCGCGCTTTTTGACACATCGAGAATATGATAATCCCAAATCTCATCCCGAAATAGAATTCTCTCTTTTATATAATAGTCCAACACCATCTTTCGCATCTCATCGGTATAAAAATCACGATCCGACGGTGAAATTCTGGAACGCAAACGAATCTCGCCACGGTTTTTGGCATAATATATCACATAGGACTTGTCCAAAACTTCATTCGGCAGCTTGATGCTTTCGGGCAAATCCTTAAAATAATCAAACACGATATCATTGCGAATCAAATCACCGACAATCCGCCTGCACAGCTTGACTCTTTCTTCCCCCAGACTGCCAAGTCCCGCATAGTATTTGGTAATGGCAAGCTGATAAATCACCGGAACCTTTTTCAGATCCGGCACTTCTCTGACCGCACGTTCCAGAAATTCGAAAAACGAATCCGACGCTTCTTCCCCGTCAATGAAAAAATGGCAGGACTTTAATGTGAAGAATGCGGAAATCAACTCCTCGCTGGTCTTCTTTCGACCGACATACCATGAAAACACCTGATCCAGATATTGTCTGTTGTCGGCAAAGATCACCTGCGCCAACAGTCTTTCGTCCAGATCTCCGCTTTGAATATGCTCTTCCATGCAGGTTTTCAGCACCAGAAACATGTCTTCGGAACTGCCGTTGAAACGTCTGGCGGCATACTCCAGAAGCAGACTGTCCTTGCTGCCGTTTTTTATCGCCCGAAATACCAGCAGCAGCAAAAGCGGTTCATCGGTAAACACTCTTCCGGCAATCATCTTAATGCAGAGTCTGGCAAGATTCTCCGAAGAAATCCGATCACAATCATAGAGTCGAATCATCTCATAGGCTTCCCTGGCATATCCGAGAATCACCAGGGTCTCGCATACCATGGTGCGCTCTTCCTGACTGAGCAGACTCTTGTCTGCGCTCAGGAGAACATCGTTTTTACTGAGAGTCCAGTCATTCGGTCCTCCCAGCTTCAAACAGGCATCCTTGTAATATTTGACCAGATAACCCAGTACCTTTTCCTTGCAAACCGGACTGAGCTGCATCTTCTTCATACATTCTTCCAAAAAAGAAGCATCTTCCGCCGTCTGAAACTTCGAATCCAGCGCATACTGCAAATGTGAAATCCGCTCCAGCAGATGTTTCGGCGCCAATCGATAGCAGGTGCGAAGCACCTCATCGCTGTCCATCACCCTCTCTTTGTTGCAGTCAAAGCGGGAATAGCGATTCCCGTACGCATCCTGCAGCAAAATGATAGCATCATCGGTGGACACCGGAATGAATGCGTCCCCTTCACTGAAATGAAATTCATTGACACCGACCAGTTGCGGATAAATCACAAGTGCGCTTTTGATCAGCGGATTCTTATTCTCAACGCGTACGGCGCTGAGAATCGGCGGAGAAGTTTCCGCCAATTTTGCATCCATCATCTCGGGACGCAATACTTTATTGTAAATAAATGCCAGATGCCGATTGATTTTTACCTGTCTGAGCTGATCGATCGCAAACTTTTCAATCTCGGCAATATAGTGATTGTAGATATCGTCCCCGGGAACATAGTATTTCAACACATTCTCGTAGAGAATCGATCTGGCTCTGGAGTCGATGGCTCTTTTCTCGGTAAAGTAGTACAGGACGGATTCCGGTATTTTTTTGTCGAAATCATCCCCGATGGAGTACATGTAACTTTCATACAGATTGTAAATATGTATTCCCTGAACCACCCCTTCTTCATACCACGAAAGAACTTTCGGGTCAAACACATTGGACTTCACAAACGCGGCACATACCGCATGCAGGAATTCTCTCTCCGGCGCTTCTTTGTACAGCCTCTTCAGAAGACTGAAATACAGTCCTTCCTCAAGACGCACATAGCCGGCTCTCTTTGCGACGATCTTCGCCAATTCTTTGCCGATTCCGCCGTATCGGGACGCACAGTATAGTGCATGGATTTCAAAATCCCCCATATCATGCAAAAACTCCGGAAATTTGGACAGAAAATTGCAGTATTTGATATACAGAAACGGACTTCTGCAACCTTTTTGATACAATATGCGGAAGAACTCGAACAAGGAGGAAGGATCGTCGTAAAGATTCTCATCCAAATCCATCCACTGTGCAATCAATAAATGCAAATCTTCGGCTTCCAGAATCATCTTTCGCATCAACTTCGTCAATTTGGCACGCTTGCCGTCATTGACAAACAACCTGGCATCAATGTACTCCAGGAGCAGAAACTCCACGATGAGTTCCTGCCTCAGTTCGGTAACGGTGTGTCGAATCGTGTCTACTATATCGGCCGCCTTGCTTTTGGACCCCATCAAAAGATAGGTTTCGGCACGCAGCAATTTGATGTATTCCGCTTTCTCGTCGGAATTGGAAATCCTGTCCAATGCTTCCAGCATACGATCCAGACATTCTCCCCGATCCGCCCCGTTCGCCTCATACAGCAGACGGTATTCGGAGTATTCCGCAAGATTGTTTTTAAAAAACAGCCTTCGATTGCTCAGGTATTCGTCTTCACCGCTGCCGAGAAATGCATAAATCGGAACTTCAACCGTCTGAGCAACACTGATGAATCGAATCATTGCCTCATTCTTACCGCGATGCAGACGATTTTTTTTGACGGTAAAGCAAAATTCGTATTCATTGTTCAAAAAATCTTCTTCGGTTACGAATTTATCCTTCACCTCGATAAAATCATCACTGACACTGACCGCAAAACCCAAATACCCCCAGGTGTTCTTGCAAAGTGTCAGTTTGGATTCCAGATCAAAGCCCACCTGCCCGAGATCTATTTCCTTTTCTTTTGCGGTGACGATGACAGCCTCTTTTTTCCTTGCTGCAATCAGGAATTCTTCCAATGCATTCTGCTTGTTGGTACGGTTCGAAAATGCGGTATAGAGAGAACGCAAATAAATATCGTCCATAAATGGAGCATTCACAAACTCCTTGTACTCAAATATGCGAAGGGCAGTTTCCTTATCTTCCTTCGCGATGATCAAAAAATCTTCTATTGTTCTCAGTTCTGAAAGTACATCTCCGGTCTGACCCGTATACACGCGAAATTCAAATGGTATCTGATACTCTCCGGCTCCCGTTACCAGATTGATATCGCCTTCAATGATTGCATCGGATTTCAAAAATCTTGAATCGATCTCAATCTTAATGATGTTCCTCATTCCGCAAAAAGACGGAGTGATGATCTTTACGCGATGATTGTTCGAATAAACGAGTCCCTTTACCTGGAGGTGATTTGTGCTGTCGGCTCGGATGTCCATGGTCACAATCTCGCCGGACTTGATCGGATAATCCAGAATGATCGGCTCGATCATCAGACTCGATTTCTCTTTGTCCAGGGCACCATTCGCCAAACGTTTTATTTTTTCTCTCATAAACCACCTATCTTTGTAAGCAGCTTCCTGCAAAGCTGCTTCATTCAATGCAATATGCATAATAACTATAACATAAATTTACTTGAATTAAAAGAATAATGTGCTATAGTAAATGTATAAAAAAAGCCGACATCAAAGTTCAAGTCGTGCAAAAATGCAATGATGAATAAATGGAGTATTTATGTTTTCAGAACCGATCACAATTTATAAGCTGATGATATTATACATGCTCAGTCATGTGAACTTTCCTTTGACAAACTCGCAGCTGTCCGATTTTTTTATTTCGCATAATTATACAAATTATTTCAGTTTCCAACAGGCCGTAAACGAACTTGTGGAAGTCGGACTGATTCAATCCCACTCCCATCACGGTTCCACGAAATACGAACTGACATCCCAGGGGGAGGACACCATCAAATTCTTCGGTTCCAAACTCAATCCCAGTGCTGTCAGCGACATGGATAAGTACTTAAAACAAAACAATTTCAAATTTGTTACGGAATCCAGCAATATTGCGGAGTACTACCAGAATTCGGATCTGGACTACATCGTTCATTTTGAAGTGCGGGAGGGAAAGACCAAGCTGATCAATCTGGAGCTTTCCGCCATGAACGAAAAGACCGCAAAACATATGTGCGACAAATGGCGGGACAAAAGCAGCGATATTTACAAATTCATCATTTCGAACCTGCTGGGTTAGGGGAGCGCCGATGAAAGCGTTTTTGTTTCCGGACCGGTTTTTTCTTTCAACATCTCTTCCATAAATGCATGCAGCTCTTCCCTGCCCTGCTTCGTGGACGCGGAAAACGGGAAGACTTTTGCATCCGTTTCGCATTGCAATCCCGTTTTCAACATCCTGATGTGCTTTTGCAATTGAGAGCGTTTGATTTTGTCGGATTTGGTTGCCACGATGATCGGTCGAAATCCCTGATGCAAAATCCATTCATACATCTTTTTATCGTTTTCGCCCGGTTCGTGACGAATATCCACCAACAGCAGCACCGCCTTGATTTGCTCCGAGGTATGCAGATAATTCTCGATCATCCTTCCCCACTTCGCCTTGATCTCCTCCCCGACCTTTGCAAAGCCGTAGCCGGGCAGATCCACAAAATAAAATGCGTCATTGATCTTATAAAAATTAATGGTCTGTGTTTTCCCCGGTGCCTGTGAGGTTCTTGCCAATGCTTTGCGGTTCAGCAGGGCATTGATTAAACTGGATTTTCCGACATTCGATTTCCCGGCAAACACAAACTCCGGCCCTTCATTCTTCGGCAATATGCTGGTTATTCCGCAGACCGTTTCCAAAACGGCGTTTTTAATAATCATACTTCCTCCTGTTGCACGGAATTTTTTCAGCGGATAAAACAACGGAATGCCGCACTTGGCATCGCCATGCCGGCATTCCGTCCGCTTTTATCCGGTTACAAATGCTTTTTCAATCACTTCATCCATTTCTTTTGCATAGACAATCTCCATGCCGCCGATGATTTCATCCGAAAACTCGGCAATGTCCATCTTGTTCTTCAACGGAACAATCACGGTCTTGACTCCCGCAATCTTTGCGGCAAGCAGTTTTTCCTTTAAGCCTCCGACCGGAAGCACTCTTCCGCGAAGCGTGATCTCCCCGGTCATCGCCACATCCGCTCTGACCTTTCGTTTCAGAAATGCCGAAAGCATTGCCGTTGCCATCGTAATGCCGGCGCTCGGTCCGTCCTTCGGAACCGCCCCTTCCGGAATATGCAGATGAATCTCATGGGATTCGATCATTTCCGCGGTTATCCCGTATCGATCCGCCACCGAACGGACATAGCTGAGTCCGATTTTCGCGCTTTCTTTCATGACCTCTCCCATGCGTCCGGTCAACGAAATACCGGACTTTCCGGGAAGCAGGTTCACTTCAATGCTCAGCGTGTCACCGCCGACTCTGGTCCATGCCAGTCCTCTTGCAATGCCGATTCCGTCTTCCGTACTGATTTCTTCGAAATTGTACTTTGCTTTTCCGAGGTATTTCTCCAGGCTCGTTTCCTTGATTTTAATCACCTTTCCGGCAGACTTCGCATTGTCCTTGTTTTGCAGAATATGAATGGCGCATTTTCTGCAGACTTCCCCGATGGTACGTTCCAATTTTCGAACGCCGGCTTCTCTGGTATAACTGTGAATCAGCTTCTTGATCGCCGATTCCGTAAATTCGATTTCTACCGGATCAATGCCGTTTGCCTTCGCCTGTTTCTTTATGAGATATTTTTTCGCAATGTGAAACTTTTCGTTCTCGGTATAGGAATTGACCTCGATCACTTCCATACGATCCAGAAGCGGTTCCGGGATGTCCTCCGCGCTGTTGGCAGTGGCAAGGAACAGCACCTTGCTCAAATCCACGCCGATTTCGATGTAGTGATCCACAAAACGGGAGTTCTGCTCCGCATCCAGCACCTCCAGAAGTGCCGAAGACAGATCTCCTTTGTAGTTTCCGGATGTTTTGTCGATCTCATCCAAAAGCATCAGAGGATTCGAAGATTTTGCCGTTCGAAGACTCTCGATGATGCGCCCCGGCATGGCTCCGACATAGGTCTTTCGGTGTCCCCGAATCTCCGCCTCGTCCTTCACTCCGCCGAGAGACAATCGCACATATTTGCGTCCGAGTGCCCTTGCCACGCTCTTGGCAATGGAGGTCTTTCCGGTACCGGGAGGTCCCACCAGGCATAGAATCGGGCTGTTTCCGTCGGGATTCAGGATTCGAACCGCCAGATACTCCACGATCCGCTCCTTGATTTTTTCAAGTCCGTAATGATCTTCATCCAATATCTGTGCCGCATTCTTAAGATCCTGATTGTCCTGCGTGTAGACATCAAACGGAAGTTCCAGCACGGAATCCAGATAGTTCTTTAAAATAAACGAATCCGGAGAGTTGGCATTCGTGGATTCCAGACGCTTTGCATCCTTGCGAAGTTTGCTCTTGTCTTTTTCGGATATGTTCAAAGAATCGATCTTCTCGATGTACTCATTCAGCTGTTCCTCGCCCTCTTCTCCCAGTTCATTCCGGATAATCTTCAACTGTTCGCGAAGTACGAATTCCTTTTGATTTTCCTCCAGGCGGTCGCGAAGCTTAGCCTGAATATCGGATTTCAGCACAAAGATATCCGCCTCTCTTTGAATCTCCTTGTAGAGAATGGCATGTTTTTCCTGCAACAGATATGCCGCCAGAATCTCATAGCGCACATGATGTCGCCAGTACGGCAAATTTGCCGTCTTATAAATCAATTCCTCCAAATTTTCCTGTGTGCTTAACTCGGGCAAATCCTCCAGTTGAAAGTGCTGATTGAGTTTGCCGTATTCGGTCAAACTTTCATGAATGAGCTTCACCATCGTATCTTCCAAAAAAGAATCCAATTCTTCTCTCGGCTGCGACGGATACTCTTCCACTTCCGAAATCACCACATTTTCGGTGCCGACAAAATGCTTGAACATCGCTCTTTGTGTACAGCGTACCGTCACACGAATACCGCCGTTCGGCAGCCGCATCAATTGTAAAATCTGTGCGACGGCTCCGAACGGTCTTATGTTTTCTTCCTTGAATCCGTATTCTTCGGCATCGATCTGCGTTGCCAAGAATATTTCTTCCTTCTTCAGATCCGCCGTTTCGATACCGTTTACGGACTCAAAACGATTGACGTCAAAACCCAAAACGGTATGCGGAAGAGGTACGATCCCCCGCAATGCAATTGTTATTCGTTCCATATTTCTCCTGTTTTGCCCAAATCAACGATTTTTCTCAAGCCGTCTCAACATCGGGCTTTGACTTGGACTTTACCTGTAATTCTCTTCTGGTAATCTGCGGACTGCCGCCGTCCAGCGATTCCTTCGTTATGGTGCAAACGCCGATACTCGGATCCGACGGAATTTCGTACATCACATCCATCATCACTTTTTCCATAATGGAACGAAGTCCTCTGGCTCCCGTCTTATGCTCCACCGCGCGTCTGGCCACCTCCTCGATCGCATCCGGCGTAAACTCCAGCTTTACATTATCGATGTCGAACAATTTCTTATATTGCTTCGTCAATGCATTCTTCGGCAAGGTCAGGATCTTAATCAAGGTATCCAGATCCAGCAGATCCAGCGACACCATAACGGGAACACGTCCGATAAACTCCGGAATCAGGCCGAATTTGACCAGATCCTGCGGCATGGCTTCATGGAAAAGTTCATCAATGTCCCGGGAATTCTTATCCATAATGTCCGCATTGAAACCGATGCTCCCGGTGTTCAATCGTTTCTCCACAATCTTTTCCAGACCGTCAAACGCCCCGCCGCAGATAAACAGGATATTCCTGGTATCGATCTGCAGCAATTCCTGATTCGGGTGTTTGCGTCCGCCCTGCGGCGGAACGCTCGCTACCGTACCTTCCAGTATCTTGAGCAATGCCTGCTGTACTCCCTCACCGGACACATCTCTGGTGATGGAAACATTCTCTCCTTTTTTGGTAATCTTATCGATTTCATCAATATAGATAATCCCGTACTCGGCACGGCGAATATCTCCGTCCGCGGCATTGATCAGTTTCAGCAGGATGTTTTCGACATCCTCTCCGACATACCCCGCTTCCGTCAGGGTTGTCGCATCGGCAATGGCAAACGGAACATTCAGAATTTTTGCCAGAGTCTGCGCCAAATAGGTTTTGCCGGATCCGGTCGGTCCGAGCATCAGCATATTTGACTTCTGGATTTCGATATCATTGATATGATTCGAGGTGATGCGCTTGTAATGATTGTAAACCGCTACGGAAAGCACTTTTTTCGCCTCATCCTGACCAATGACATATTCATCCAGAAATTTCTTGATTTCCTTCGGTTTGTATAAATTCAATCCCTGTAAATTTTTCACGCTTTCGGAACGCATGCGCAGTTCTTCATCTCGCATGATATCCGTGCAAAGCTCCACGCATTCATTGCAAATAAAGCATGAATTCCCTTCAAATAATTGCTTTACCCGGCTCTCCGGTTTTCCGCAAAAGTCACAAACGACTCTCTTTTTGTCATTTGATCTGTTCGACATCCTACCGCCTTTCCCTATCTGCAATCATCAGTGTTTTTCGATGATTTTGTCGATGATACCGTAATTCAATGCTTCCTCGGCACTCATATAATGATCCCTTTCGGTATCCGCCTCCACTCTTTCCACCGGCTGTCCGGTATTCTGAGCCAAAATATCGTTTAATTTCTTCTTCGTTTTTAAAATATGATCCGCAACGATTTTAATGTCCGTTGCCTGCCCCTCCGCACCGCCGCTCGGCTGGTGAATCATGATTTCGGCATTCGGAAGCGCATATCTCTTGCCCTTTGTGCCTCCTGCCAGAAGGAATGCGCCCATACTGGCAGCCATGCCCATGCAAATGGTCGATACATCACATTTGATGGTCTGCATGGTGTCATAGATGGACATCCCTGCCACCACGCTGCCTCCCGGACTGTTGATATACAGATTGATATCCTTTGACGGATCCTCCGACTCCAAAAATAACAGCTGCGCCACCACAAGGCTCGCCGTAACACTGTTGACATCCTCGGTCAAAAAAATAATTCTCTCTTTTAATAATCTGGAATAAATGTCATACGCCCTTTCGCCTCTGCTGGACGACTCGATGACTGTAGGTACCAAACTCATACATTCTCCTTTATGTACGAAACTAACCTTGAAGCTTCGGCAATCAGGGTTAGTTCGTTAATCATTTAAATAAATTTTGCATTCTCCACGATAAAGTCCACTGCCTTTTGTACCGCAATATCCTCTTTCATCTGATCCAGGGCAGCGTCCTTAAAGTATTCCTTCACTTTTTCGACTTCCATCTTGTAATTGTCCGCCATCTTTTGGAACTCTTTCTCCACATCCTCTTCGGCAGCAACCAGATTTTCCGCCTTTACAATCGCCTCCAGAACCACCCTCGTGCGCACACGATCGTATGCCTGCGGCTTCATCTGCTCACGAATCTGCTCCATGGTCGTACCCGTGTATTCCATGAACTGATCCAGCGGAATTCCCTGCGACTGCAAGCGATTGCCGTATTCATTGACAAGCTGGTCGATATGACGCTCCAGCATCAGATCCGGAATCTCAACCTGCGCATTGGAGGAAACCAGTGCAACCACCGCATTCTCATTATCCACCTTTGCCCTGTCCGCCTTCACCTTTGCAAGCTTTTCGCGCAGATCTTTCTTATAGTCATCCAGAGTATCGAACTCGGAAATCTCACTAACGAATTCATCATTGATCTCCGGCAGTTCCTTTACCTTGATGTCTTTCAATTTCACCTTGAATACAGCAGGTTTTCCGGCAAGCGGCTTGGCATGATAGTCTTCCGGGAATGTTACATTGACATCGAATTCCTCTCCGATGCCGTGACCGATAATCTGATCTTCAAATCCCGGGATAAAGGAGTTCGAACCGAGAATCAAGGTATATTCTTCTCCCGCTCCGCCGTCAAAACGGATGCCGTCCATATATCCGTCAAAGTCGATGATCGTCTGATCGCCGCTTGCAGCCGGTCGATCCTCCACGCTTACCAGTCTGGAGTTCTTGTTCTGCTCCGCCTTCAATGCGCTTTCAATGTCCGCTTCGGTGATCTCCGTATCCGCTTTCTTCACTTCAACGCCCTTGTAATCACCCAAAGTAACTTCCGGATATACCGCTACCGTCGCCTCATAGATCAAATCTTCTCCCTTTCCGACCTTTGTAACGCTGAGTTCCGGGCGTGATACGATTTCGAGTTCGGAGCCTTTTGCCGCATCCGGATATGACCGGTCAATCGCAAAATTGATGGCATCATCAAAAAGTACACCGACACCATAGAATTTTTCCACCATAGCCAAGGTTGCTTTTCCCTTACGAAAACCCGGAATACTGAATCTGCCCTTATTTTTGTTAAACGATTCCTTGATTGCCTTGTCAAAATCTTCGCTGCTTACCGTAACGGTAATTTTCGCCAGATTTTTCTCCAATTTCTCTACTGTGAAACTCATCATTTTCTCCTTTAATGAATATTCTTTAGAAATGCATTGCATTCTATGGCTTGCAAAATGAAAATACCAAGCTAAAGTAATCGAAATTACCATATCTTGGTATGTAATACTCAATGATAGCAACCCGTTCCGAGTAACGATTATATCACATAAAATAATTGTGTTCAAGTAATTTTCGCATAATCATCACCTTTTCCCGCAGGAAATACTGCCGCCGTCGCCCCATGATGATGAATGAAGAAACGGCGGCGGAGTATGAAATAGGAATGACACCAAGCAAAAAGAATTCTAATCTTCTTTTCTTTTTCTTCTGCTCAGGAACAGGAATCCGAATCCGCCCATCACAATCATAGCGATAAATGGCAAAAGAATCGTATTGTCCGAAGTTTTCGGAACCGCCGTGTTTCTCTTGGAAGAGGAACTTCCCGTGCGATTTGTCCCCGACAATCCGGCAAAACTGCGTTTGCCGTCGGTCAAATTGGTGACATTATTCAGCCTGCTTGCGCCGGTTGAAAGTTGCCCGGATGCGGAATCCCGGATGGAGATATTGCTTTGACCGTTGCCGGTATCGGATCCGCCTGCCGAATTGTTTCCGGTCAACCCTCCTGTCGCATCACCGGAAGGCGATGTTTCATTTGTAGCCGGTGTTTCGGTACTTCCGTTATTCGGATTCAGGCCGGCACCGGGTCCGATGATTTGCGTATTCGGTGTATTGCCGCCGCTCGTGGAACCGCCGCCGACAATTCTTCCGCTTCC
>JBHAEV010000095.1:0-2667 GCA_041855735.1 Lachnospiraceae bacterium | reverse complement strand
CTCACCGTTTCGGCGGCGGGCTTTATGCTTTTCGGCGGTCTGAGACAACTGGAAAACGCGGCGATACTGATGGTAAAAAACCCTGCCAATATGCAGTATTTGGATGAGGTCCTGGATATTCCCGAAATAAGTGAGGGCATATCGGAAGTCGGGGAAAACCGGGATATTGTGTTTGACAAGGTTCGTTTCGGTTATGACAAAAGAAATACCGTTTTGAAAGACCTCTCCTTTACGATCCCGCAGGGCTCGAAGACAGCCATTGTGGGACCGTCCGGTTCGGGGAAAACCACGATCATCAATTTGATATCCCGCTTCTACGATGTCGACGGCGGTGAAATTCGATTGGGAGGCAAGAATATCCGGGATTATCCGGTCGAAAAATTGCTGAAGAATCTTTCTCTTGTGTTCCAGGATGTATATCTTTTCCGGGACACCATAGAGAACAATATCCGTTTCGCAAATCCAAAGGCAAGTCGCGAAGAAGTGGTGGAAGCCGCAAAAAAGGCGCATTGTCATGAGTTTATTATGGAACTTCCCGACGGTTATCGCACAATGGTCGGCGAGGGAGGAAGTTCCCTTTCCGGCGGTGAAAAGCAGCGGATTTCCATAGCCAGAGCCTTACTGAAAGATGCGCCGATTATTCTTTTGGATGAAGCGACCAGCTCGGTGGACCCGGAGAATGAACATGAGATTTTGGCGGCCATCGAAGAATTGTCCAAAGGGCATACGGTGATTTCCATTGCGCACAGACTCTCCACCGTGAGAAAAGCGGATCAAATCTTAGTCATCGATGCCGGAAAACTGGTACAGGCGGGTCGGCACAGCGATCTGATCAACAAGGAAGGGATTTACGCATCCTTCATCAAAGCAAGGGAGCGGGCTGCCAACTGGAGATTATAAACATAATATCAAATCATCATAAACTTTCGGGCAGTATATTTTGGAATGACGGAACATGTGCTATAATAACGGGGAAGATGCATACGGCATCATGAAAGAAAACGGTATTCGTGCAAAACGGCAGGAGGAAGGATGTTCTATTCGGAAGAGATCATTGATGAAGTTCGGGAGAAAAATGATATTGTGGATGTCGTTTCCTCGTATATCAAGATTACCAAAAGAGGAAGCAATTACATCGGGATTTGTCCGTTTCACAATGAGAAAACCCCTTCCTTTATGGTGTCGCAGGGAAAACAGATTTTTAAATGTTTCGGCTGCGGTGCGGGGGGCAATGTGCTCGGTTTCGTAATGAAATACGAAAATCTCACATTCCCGGAGGCACTGCAGGAGCTGGCCAACCGTGCCGGGGTGGTGCTTCCTGCGGCGGATTATGATGAGAACAGGAAAAAGGAGAACGATCAGAGAGCGGTTTTATATGAAATCAACAAATTGGCGGCAACATTTTATTACCGTCAATTGCAAAAACCGGGCAATGTCGGATTAAAATACCTTTTGGAGAGAGGACTCACTTTGGATGTGATACGCCGTTTCGGCCTGGGTTTTGCCGGCAAAACATCGGATGAGCTGTATCAATGGATCAAATCCAGGGGATATGATGATCTGACGCTGAAGGAATGCGGACTTTTCAAAATTTCGGAAACCCATACGATGGATAAGTTCCGGAATCGTGTGATATTTCCGATTCTGGACCGCAACTCCAAGGTGATCGGGTTTGGCGGGCGTGTGATGGGGGACGGGATGCCCAAGTACCTGAACTCGCCGGATACTTTGTTGTTTGATAAAAGCAGGACCTTGTACGGTCTGAATCTTGCCAAGAATACCAAAGAAAACAGCATGATTCTGTGCGAGGGGTATATGGATGTCATTGCCATGCACCAGGCCGGATTCACCAATGCGATTGCGGCGCTGGGAACCGCTTTTACCGCCTCCCATGCCAATATTTTAAAGCGTTATACGAAGAGAGCGATTCTTTGCTTCGACTCGGATGAGGCGGGGATCAAGGCGACGAAGCGTGCGCTTCCCATACTCCGGGAGCATGAAATCAGTGTGAGGATTCTGGATCTGAGCCCTTATAAAGATCCGGACGATTTTATAAAATCATTGGGAGCTCAGGAGTTTTCGGAGCGGATCCGGTCGGCGAAGAATGCATTTTTATGGGAAACAAAGATTCTTCGCCGGGATTATGATTTGAATGATCCGGAGCAGAAGACGGCGTATTTTCACCAAATCGCGCAGTCTTTGTCGAAGTTTGAAGATACCATCGAACGGGAGAATTACATTCAGGTGGTGGCAAAAGAGCAGGGAATCGAGTTTAAAAATCTGCGGGATCTGGTCAATCGTATCGGTGACAGGGAGTACATCAGTCGGGAGATCCAAGAGGCGAGAGAGGCGGATCGGGAAGTGTATGCGAAGCGAAGGGATAAGCAGAGCGGATTGCAAAAAAGCCAGTCGATTCTGCTCACCTTTTCCATGGAGGACGAAACCATTTTCCGCGCGATCAAGGATGTCATCAAGCCGTCGGATTTTGCGGGTTCGGAATATGTCGAGGCGGCAAGGATCCTGTATGAAGAGTATGAAAACGGGAAACCGGTATTGAGCAGGTTATTGAGCAAGTACAGCAATGATGAGGATGCGCAGGCGCGGCTTGTGGAGATCTTCGATTCCAAATACGGTGCGGATATCGCAAAGCACGACCGGAAAAAAGTG
>JBHAEV010000094.1:0-9842 GCA_041855735.1 Lachnospiraceae bacterium | reverse complement strand
TTTTTTTCGTGCTCCGCTATATTCGGTCACTCCGTTTTGAATATAGGTCACCGGTGAAGGATCCGTTGCCGGACGATTATACTCCGTCGTAACAATAGTCAAGTCCATATCGGCAGGAATAAAGACAGGATTCGTCATCGTAACATCTTCCAAAAGGGCGATATACCCCTTCTTTACGCCATTATTCCGCATTGACGCTATTGCAGCTTCAATGGTCGTATACGGTCTTGAGATGAAACCGTTGCTTGATCCGCCGGTATAGGTCGGATCGACATAATAAACGGAAGTTCGCATACGGATACCGAATCGAACCGTCTTGGTTTCGTTCGGCATCAAATGCAAGTTTGCCGAAAATCCCGCCGCCGAGTCTCCCACATTCGCATATGCATTCGGAGAGTTTGCAAAAATGAACGCCTCATGCCGAAGGTTTGCAGTCAAACTCCACTGTCCGATCCATGAGCGGGTATGTGACGGATCCGTTCCCGGTCTCTTTTGCACCCCGAGTCCCCAGTCCTTGCCTGCCGGATTCTCGATAAATGCACGGAAATCGGTAAACTGGTACTGTTTACCCTCAGCATCTCCAGTCTGCCCGGTATTGCCGTGGGACGCATGCATGGTAAAACCGGAATCCGTCTTCATAATCGGTGTATCATCCGATTTATGCATCTCGGTATCCGACTCATTTCCGATCCAGAAATTTACGGATTTGTCACTCGGATTGTACACGGTATATTCCACCACTACAATCTCATCATCCTCGGATATGCTGACTTTTTGACGAACCTCAAGCGTAACCGAAGTTCCGTCTTCCGAATTTCCGGTTGCAGTCGTTACCGCTCCGTTGTATGGCGTGTCAAAGTTTTTCAAAACACTGGATGCCGACGGAAAACTCGCTGCCGTCGGTGTGGCTCCGGAGTATGTCACCTGCGGTGCCACCTGTGCCTCCGTCCCGAACGCATACCGGGTATGCCACCATGTTTGTCCGTAATTGGTCTTAATCTCCGGGCCGGTGTATCCCCTCGCCGGAAGCGCTCTGTCAGAATCTGTTTTTAATGCCGCGATACGAAAGGTGTTCTTAGCAGCTGCACCGACACTATTATTCGTATGCAAATCTTCCAGACCGAACTTAAACGTGGTACTTTCCGAGCTTCCGACATCCACCAATCTGCTTGATGACGCACCCACCGCAGTGTCATTATCCCGATTATACCTGGTCGGGTGATTCTGCGGTCTTTCATCCTGCAATACCGCCGCCCTCGTCTCCAGCAACCCGGTCGGGATGCTGGAAAACGCAAGTACGCCCGCAAGTGATGCGGTGGCAAGCGATCTAAATATGTTCTTTTTCATTTATGCCTCCTAATATCGTTAAATCCCCGGAATATTGTAGTCGATGACAAAATTATCGGCCTGATCGGTCAATCCCTGTCTTGAGATTGTGGCATAGAACTTGTTGCTTCCCGATAATGTACTGTCATACAACCAGAATTGTCCGTTTTTATATCTCGGCTTCTCTCCGGAGTCCACTCTCGCATAGAAGAGCCCGTCTTTAATGAGGATGAACTGACCTTCGCCATCTTGAATCACTCTGTTTTTTCCTTTCACGATTCTTCCGAGCGTATCTACCACATAGAGCTTGCTGCCGCCGTATCTTCGATCTTCGATCACCGCAAATCCGATATCATTGCCGGCAGACAAACGCAAACCGTTGAAATAGAATTTGTTGTCGAATCTTTCCAATGTGAATCGATTGCCGTAAGCCACACCATTGTTCTTGAATCCGAACACATGGCGACCGTCCTGCAGGATAACCTCCAGTTCCACACCGCTCTTCATGGATCCGTCATTCAGCTCATCCGTACCGAACAGATACAGATTTCCTCTCTCCAAAGGAAGAATGTCGCTGTCTTCTTTGCGTACCAGAAAGTCGGTGCTGTTCCAGTCGTCCACATCGTACTGCTTTCCGAATGTGCCGTCATTGTACATGATCACAAATCCGGTCTGCATACGACCGATGCCGTCAAAAGCATACTTCCTGCCGAGAACGGTATAGATTCGATTCTTCAGAACCCTGCCGTCCGCCTTGGTCCGGAACCAGCTGAACTCCTGCATATGGTAGTCCTCTTCGCTCATCTCTTCGTTCGGAACCATGAACGACCAGTAATCTCCCTTATTGTCTCCGCTGGTGTCCACATCGCCGTAGCGAATCACCGCATTGGAAGAGGTTGCCGGAATGGTGGAATTCGTCGAGAACAGTCTCGGAATCATCACGCCGTTCTCATCGAAGCTGTAGGTGACGCCGTTAATCACGACCACTTTCACCTTCTCAAGGCTCGGCGCGACCATCTTCTTGCCCTTTTCTCCGAAGTAGAGCCAGAGCTCGTCGAATTCGGAGTAATTGCGCTGTGCCAGCTGGGAAAAAGCTCCCGTCCTGCCGGTGTCGATGTATTGCAGCCACTGATTCTGATACATCGCGCCGTCATCCCCGAAATAATAGGTTGCTTCGATGAACTCCAGATTGGCGCCGGTGTTTTCGATATGCTCTCCGCTCTCGGTAACAAAGCCGCGGATCATATGCCCCTCCGCATCGAAGGCATAGCTCTTGCCGTTGATGACTCTCGGCTTGATTCTTGCGCCCTGCTTTCCCTTGTAGGCGCTTCCGTCCTCTCCGAAGTAGTACCAGATCGGCTCCGCCGGCACTTCCTCGTTCTCGAAACGGATCCACTCGTTTCTTGCCATCACGCCGTCCGCCTTGACATAGTAGGTGCGGTCGTTCAAGCCGTCGATCAGGCTGGATGTGGTAATCAGGCCGTCACCGTTCATGTAATACCAGTCGCTGCCGGATTGCGCCCAGCTCTCCGTCGCATACCCTCCGTCATTGCGGACAAATCTCCACGCCCCGTTCTCGTCCTGTTTCCAGGTGGCGGCGAATGACGTGCCGCTCAATGCCAGAAGCATCAAGCCGGAAAGTATGCCTACTTTCAAAAACTTGCTTTTAATCATATCACTCTTCCTTTCTTTTCTTTTTAAAAAAAACTAAACTCGTTACCCTTTGTTTAATTTCCTTCAATAAAATACACCTCCTTTTTCGAGCCAAGCCCGGTTAATTAGAAACTGTGCGAAACCGGAAGTCAGCTTTTGGCAAGCAACGCAAAGTCTTTTATCAATCCGGAAATATTCAAAAAAGTCTTCCGCTCGCTCTTTAAATAATAGACAATTTCGGCAGACCACATTCCAAATTAATAAAATTCTAATAAACTTATGATAAGTATACTCTTATGGAATGCTAAAAGCAATACTTTATCTATGTTTTTTTTTTCTATCATACAGATTTCTTTGCTCTTTTTCTCTTCTGCCATTTCCGATTCGTAAATAAACCATAAGTTTTCTTTGATTATATTAGCATTATTTCGGTTTTTCTTTTCAAAACCGAATATCATTTGTTGATATTCACAATTTTTTCTCTTCGTTTTTAAACTTTATTGAACATTTCGGAAATTCTTAAACACGCTTCATAAAATACTTATTATTGTTAACATTGGCGGAATAATATCATGAGAAAGCATTGCTTTTCATTACCCGAATTCCTTTCGACGGATTGATTATTTTACATGGAAAAATGGCTCCATTTGTAAATATCTCCAAAAATCCACCAAAATATTATGGAAAAGACTGGTAAATATTGTAAATTCATTGTATAATACTAATATGTCTATGGATGGAATATTTCCAACTTATACAAATTTTTTATCAGAGAGGACATGGTATGAAGAAAGATAGCATGATCGCTATGATTCTGGCGGGCGGCAGAGGTCAAAGACTCAATGAGCTGACCAGCAAAGTTGCCAAACCTGCCGTGGCTTTCGGCGGCAAGTACAAGATTATCGACTTTCCCCTGAGCAATTGTGCCAACAGCGGCATTGATGTGGTCGGAGTATTGACGCAGTATGAGTCCGTACTGCTCAACAGCTATGTGGCTGCCGGAGGCAGATGGGGTTTGGATGCAAAGGACAGCGGTGTTTTCGTTCTGCCTCCGAGAGAGACGATCGAGAAGAAGAATGTCAGCGAGTACCGCGGCACGGCGGATGCCATCACGCAGAACATCGACTTTATCGACAATTATGATCCGGAGTATGTACTGATTCTCTCCGGTGACCATATTTATAAGATGAATTACGCGAAGATGCTCAAGTACCACAAGGAGCACAATGCCGATGCGACGATTGCCGTGATCAATGTAACCCGGAAAGAGGCGACCCGTTTCGGGATTATGAATGTCAACGAGGACATGAGCATCTATGAGTTTGAGGAAAAGCCCGCCGAGCCGAAGTCCACTCTTGCCAGCATGGGCATCTATATTTTCAACTGGAAGTATTTAAAGCGCGTACTCAAGGCGGACGACCGGCTTTCGGACAGCGAAACCCAGCATGACTTCGGCAAGAACATCATCCCGACGATGGTGGCGGAGGGCAAGCGTCTGATGGCATATCGCTATGAGGGATATTGGAAGGATGTCGGCACGATCGACTCTCTGTGGGAAGCGAATATGGATCTTCTGGGCGACAAGCAGGGAGAGCGTACCTCTTTGAATCTCAATGACCGTACCTGGAACATCTACACCGAGGATATCAATGTGCTTCCGCAGTATATCGGCGAAGATGCGGAGATCGACAATTGTTATATTACACAGGGCGCATCGATTTACGGAAAGGTGTCGAACTCCGTGATTTTCTCCGGAGTTACCGTGGAAAAGGGCGCCGTGGTAAAGGACAGCGTTTTGATGCCGTATTCCAGAGTGGAGGAAGGTGCGGTGGTTTCCCGTGTCGTACTTGCGGATGATACGGTGATCGGCAAGAATCAGGTGGTCGGCTCCTCCGATTCCGAAGACATCCAATTGATAGCCAAGAATCTGAAGGGAGAAGAATAATATGGTAAGTGCATTAGGAATCATTCAACCGTCCAACAGTCATTTCTGGGTCGATGGCATGGAAGACCATCGCACCTCCGGCGCATTTTCCTGCATGGGAAGATATCGCACCATTGATTTCCCGATTTCCAATCTGAGCAATTCCGGAATCGAGCAGATTCAGGTATATATCAAGCGCAAGCCGAACACCCTTGTGCAGCATATCGGCACCGGCCGCCAGTACAATATCAACTCCAAAACCGGAAAGATTCAGCTTCTGATCGGACTGAGCGGCAACAATCACGATCTGTACAATACGGATATTATCAATTATCTTGACAATATCGATGATTACGAGATGATGAAGCAGGAGTATGTCATCATCACGCCGAGTTATATGATTTTCAAGCAGGATTATCGCAGTCTTCTCGAAAAACACATTGAGAGCGGCGCCGACATTTCCCTGCTCTATCACTCGGTGGACAACGCAAAAGAAGCCTTCTTCAATTGCAACACTCTGGTTTTCAATCGCCAGAAGGGTCTGGAAAAGATTGAAAAGAACCGTGCCACCGCCAAAAATCAGAACATCTTTATGGAAACCTATGTGTTGAGCAGGAAGCTGTTTATCGAACTGGTGAAGAAAGCCTATGCCACCTCCTCCTTGTACAATTTCATCAACATCGTGGATGACAGCGCGGCGGATCTGGACATCCGCTGCATCCCGCACAAGGGATATTTTACGGCGATCACGGATTTCAAATCCTACTATGACGCCAATCTGAATCTGATCAACAGCGGTCATGCCAAGGATCTGTTTACCAAGGACTGGCAGTTCTACACAAGAACCAACAACTCCTGTCCGACCAGATATTACAAAGGCTCCAAGGTCAGTTCTTCGGTCATTTCCAACGGCTGCAAGATTATGGGAACCATCATCAATTCCGTGATCGGACGTGAATGTACCATCGAGGAAGGCGCCGTGATCGAAAACAGCGTGATTCTTTCCAGCACCTATGTCGGTGCCGGCGTGCATGTCAAGAACCATGTGGTCGACAAACATGTATCCATTACGAAAGTGAAAGACATCATCGCGGAGGACGGATGCATCGGTTATATCCGAAGGAATGACAAGGTTTAACCGGTCATTTCCCTTACGATGCGGCGTATACAAAACAGCGGATATCCGGCAAAAGCCGGGCATCCGCTGTTCTTCCGTGTTTCCCGATATCATACGATTCTCATTCCCCGTTTGTGTCATTTTCGGAAAAACCGTTGATCCACTCCACCGCCTCTGTCATTCCCTCTTCACTGAATGCAAAATTCCTGATGACTTTCTCCTCTTCCGGCGTTTTTTCAAAACAAAACGGTTCTTTCCAGAGAATCACGGACAAAACCGGAGGGATTTTCAAAAGTTCCTTATCCCCCCATTGGTAATGCACCAGCGGCTCTCTGGCAATTCGAAAGCGAATCCCTCGGTTGCTGCCGAAAAACGGCTGCGCGAAATTATAGTAATTCAAACTCAGTATATCGCTTCGTTTCAGCACCCGCGTATCACATCCTTACCGCCCATATACGGCCGAAGAGCCGTCGGAATCCGAACGCTTCCGTCCGCATTGAGATTGTTCTCAAGGAATGCGATCAGCATCCGCGGTGGCGCCACCACGGTATTGTTGAGCGTATGGGCAAAATACTTGTTTCCGTCCCTGTCTTTGACGCGAATGCGAAGTCTTCTCGCCTGCGCATCGGAAAGATTGGAACAGCTTCCCACTTCAAAATACTTCTTCTGTCTTGGAGACCATGCCTCCACATCGCAGGACTTCACCTTCAAATCCGCCAGATCGCCGCTGCAGCATTCCAACGTCCTCACCGGAATGTCCAGACTGCAAAACAGATCGACGGTATTTTTCCAAAGTATGTCGTAGTATTTCTTTGAATCCTCCGGCTTGCAGACCACGATCATCTCCTGTTTTTCGAATTGATGGATCCGGTACACCCCTCTTTCTTCGATGCCGTGCGCACCCTTTTCCTTTCGAAAGCACGGAGAATACGAGGTCAATGTCTGCGGCAGCGTTTCTTCGTCATTCAGGGTATCGATAAACTTCCCGATCATGGAATGCTCGGAGGTGCCGATCAGATACAGATCCTCTCCCTCGATTTTGTACATCATGGCTTCCATTTCCGCAAAGGACATCACTCCCGTCACCACTTCGGAGCGAATCATGTACGGTGGAATGCAGTAGGTAAACCCTCTTTCAATCATAAAATCCCTGGCATAGGAAATCACGGCAGAATGCAGCCTGGCAATATCTCCCGTGAGATAATAGAATCCGTTGCCTGCCACCTTTCTTGCACTGTCCAGATCGATTCCGTTCAGACGTTCCATAATCTCCGTGTGATACGGAATCTCCATATCCGGAACGATCGGCTCGCCGAATACTTCAAGCACGACATTTTCGCTGTCATCCTTGCCGATCGGAACCGTTTCATCGATGATATTCGGGATCACCATCATGATGTTCTTGATTTGCTCGGCAAGTTGTGCCTCCATCGGCTCCAGCTCCGCAATTCTCTTTGATATGCCGGCAACTTCCGACTTTACTCTCTCCGCCTCTTCTTTTTGCCCCTTTGCCATCAACGCACCGATTTCTTTGGAAATCTTGTTTTTCCTGGCGCGAAGCGCATCCGCCTCCTGTTGTGCGGCTCTCGCTCTCGCGTCCAGGTCAATCACCTCATCCACAAGATTCAGCTTGTGATCCTGAAATTTGTTGCGGATATTTTGCTTCACCGCTTCCGGATTTTCTCTTAAAAATTTGATGTCAATCATACTTTCCCTCTCCTGTTTTCTTCACAGTTTCGATCCCGTCATACTTAATATCCATATTGCATTTCCAAGGAAGTGCTGACGGAATCAGCCTTTCCCTAAATTTGAATCTGCAATTTCGCTTTGTCCAGCACCGGTCGGATCGCCATATAAGCAATCGTCACGAAAATAATCCCCACGACGGCATTGACGAATGTGGTCAGTGATTCGTATCTTGCCAGAATATCCGCCACTTCTGCATTGACGCCGAGAACAAAGCGTTTGTAAATATACCCGACCAGAGGATCCATCACCACATTAAAAGAAAGTGCCGCAGTAGAGGACAATATTGCCCATTTCATCCACTTCTTCGGATCCGATGTCTTTGTGATATGTCCGATTTGATGTGCCACAAAGCCGGCAATCAAGCCGATGCAGAACTTCAGTACAAAGGTTTTCGGTGCACTGGTCACATATCTCGGATCCACGAGATCCGCGATGGTCATGCCCAGGCTTCCCGCCAGCCCGCCGTACTTTCCGCCGAGTATGAGCGCCGCAATGATGCAGATGGCATTTCCGATATGCAATGCCGACGAGTCACCGTTCGGAAGCGGAATGACGATTTTCAAATTGGCAAATGCCACATAGCAAAGTGCAGCCATCAACCCGGTCAAAGCGATTTTTAATGTTGTCTGATGATTTTTCAATACGACTACCCTCCTGTATTATTTTTCTCACCGCTTTCCACAACAAGAAGCGGCGCATTTTGAAAACGAATCCTTGCATATTCCTCCAGAATCTCATTTCCGGCGGTCAGCGTGGGTTCTTTTTTTGGATCCAAATGCTTATCGTACAGGGGATATTTCACCCCTTCCAATGTTAAGCCGGTGACCTCTCCCGTCAAAGGAAAAAACGAAATGTATTTTCCCCATTGCCGGTCTTTGTAGATACGATGCTCCGTTTGATTCGGATGAATCGCGTAAATCCGGTTGGTTTCGTTCAATAACGATATTCTGTGCGTTTCGGAAAAACAGCACAGAAAGAGATTGGACAGCATATGGTCGATGCGACCGCCGAATGCTCCCAGAATGTCCACTTCCGTGCAATCATGCTGCAGTGCCAGACGAACTCCAAGTTCCGTATCCGTGGCATCCTTGATCGGATCGTACCTGATGACCGGAATCTCCTTCTCCTGCGAATACTTTTGCAAAAGCGTTTCCTCAACGGAATCAAAATCGCCGATGATGAGATCCGGAATCACCGAAATCCTGTCCAGATAATGCAAACCTGCGTCAATCGCGATGATGATGTCCGAGGGCGTTGCATTTTGCAGATATTCCTTGAGAAAGTCCGTATTCAGCTCTCCGCCGGCCACCAAAAATGCCTTTTTCATCCGTCATCTCCTTTGCTGCATATTCTCCTGAAACATTTTCACATTTTCCGCAAGATTTCCGTCAAAAATTGCCGAGCCTGCGACGATATTGTCAACGCCGGAAGCAAGCACCGCTTCCAGGGTATCGGCATTTACGCCGCCGTCCACCTGAATGGAAAATGTCATCTTCTTTTCTTTGCGGATTTCGTCCAGTTTTTTGATTTTTTCAAGCACATACGGAATCAGGCTTTGTCCCCCGAATCCCGGATTTACACTCATCAACAGCACCATGTCCGCCATCGGAAGAATTTCCTCCAGCACACAAAGCGGTGTGGACGGATTCAGCGACACTCCGCATTGGAGTCCGGCTTTTTTGATCATATTCAAACAGGAATCCAAATGTCTGCATGCTTCGAAATGCACCGTAATGCCATCGGCACCCGCCTTGACATAATCCGCGATGAATCTTGACGGTTCCTCCACCATCAGGTGGACATCGAAATGAAAATGCAGTCCGTCCTTTTCACAGCCTTTTTTGATTTTCGAAATCACGGGCGGCCCGAAGCTGATATTCGGAACAAATGCCCCGTCCATAACATCCAGATGCAAGTTTCGGATTCCGGCTTCATACAAAGAAATCAATTGCGATTTTACATGATAAAAATCGCAGGATAACAATGACGGTGATAATATCATACGGCCTCCTAATATCTTCGAGCATTCTCGATTTCCTGATACAATTTCACATAGTTTTCATACCGTATTTT
>JBHAEV010000093.1:0-11244 GCA_041855735.1 Lachnospiraceae bacterium | reverse complement strand
CCGTTATTTTCCACAAGTTCATCCGGAGTAATGACCTCCTGTCCGCCTGTATCTTCCGACTGCAGGAATAATCCATCTTCCGATGATTCATTTGTATTCGTGCTTGATTCTTCTACTGATGAAAAATGGTCTTTTTCCCCGTATGACTGTGATTTTATAAGCTCATCTTCCGAATGAGATTGATTTGATTCAGTCATGAAAACCGATTCATTTGTAGACAAAGCACTGTTTTGCACAGCTTCAGAAGCTGTGGCAACGGGTGCACCGTATTCCGGCAACGATTGTGATTCAAAGGATTCCTCCGTAATGGCTTCCGATGAACCACTCTCAACGGCCGATGATTCCGAAGTCGCCTCGCTTTCAAGAAGCGGCGCTTTTGAAATTGCCGTTTCACCTTCCATACTTGGTGCCGTTGTACCTATGACCTCACCTGGTCCGGCAGAAGAATCGTTTGACGGATTGGCTGCATCGGAAATCGGTAAGTTCGTATTGCTGTTTTGCCCCGGGTCGGGCTGCGAGGTTTCATCTGCCGAACTTGAAAGCTCCTGTGCCGATACGGCACCTGCTGCGGCTATTTGCTCGTATACACTCATGACTCTTGGCGCAGCAGGACGAATCGTTCCGTATATGCTTCCCATTTTTCTTCCGATGAGAAAAGAAACCGCATCATACGCATTGACCAGTCCGTACCCATACCCCATGTTCGGCGAAGTTCTGTATTCCGAATCGGTCAGAGCCTGAGAAGTCGCCTTCAATATGCTCTTGATCTCATTCGGCGTAATATCCGGTTTTGCCTCTTTCATCAGGGCAATGACCCCTGTGACATGAGGCGCCGCCTGACTTGTTCCGCTCAGTATTCCGAATCTTCCGGAATACATTGTGGAACGAATCAGCTCACCCGGTGCAACCACATCCGGACGTACCACGCCCTCCATCCCGCTCATCAAAGAGGGACCCCGCGCGGAAAAGGACGAGAGTTGCAGATTCTGATTGACGGATCCGACGACAATTCCTCCGGCTCCGGTTGCTGCCGGGTAGAGCAAACCTTTGTTTTGATTTGCCTTAACATTCCCCGACGAAATGACCACGGCTATGTTTTTGCTCTCCGCCAATTCGATCGCTTTTTCCAGATACGCATTGCTGTAGGAATATGGCGCACCGAATGAGCAGTTGATGATGTCCACATCTTTTTCAATCAACCACAAAAATGCTTCCAAAACCGTTGTGTTTGAATACTGTCTGTTTTCACTGACCGCTTTTGCGCTGATAAACTTCGCACCCGGAGCAACCCCGGTTCGATTGTTATCACTGCCGTCGTTTCCGACAATAATACCCGCCACATGTGTTCCGTGGTCATTGCTGCTGCTGCCCGGTCCACTGCTTTCATTCGTGAAATCCCGATAGTATTCGCTCGGGTCGGAATTTCTGTAATTCGCCATGAATGCACTCTTTAAGGACGGCAGATTATAATTCACCCCGGTATCGATGATACCGACGGTGACACCTTCCCCGGTCAAACCGTACTCTTCCCATACCTTATCGGCATGAATTGCCTTTACACCCCATTCAATACCGTCCGAAGTTTCCGGCAAAAACGAACGAGCCATCAGCTGTACCGGTTCCGTAGGAAAATCAACTTTATACACTTGGTTCTCCTGTAACTCAACAACATCCTCCAATGCTGCCAGTTCTTTCACAATTGCTTCATCATGAACCGTAACCGATAGCGCATTGATGGGTTCAAACACCTTATACGCATCAGCCAGTCCGTGAGAAACCGCATCATCCAAGAGAGATTTTGCTCCCTTTTGTGAATGATATACCGCATCTTCGTCGATCGAATCATCCCGAAAATACAGTATCAAATCATAGCTCGATGAGGAGCGTTTTAATATTTGCTCAACTTGCGTTTCTTTGAGTTCAATTTCATCGGCTTTCACTTCCGTCACACCCGTATTCGGCATTCCGGACAAAGCCATCGTTGAAATTAATAAAGAGCAAACTATTCTTTTAAATAGTTTTGTCATAAGAATTTCCTTTTGTAAACTTTTGCATTAACGACAAGGAAATTGTAAGAAGACAATAGGCATGCGAAGCAGTTCCATTACTTCGCATTTGCAACAGACTTGTCAAAATACAGTTTTCTGAAACCTGCGTCACCTAAATATGTTGCATTTTTCATGCACATGGCAAAAGCATAACTCCTTTATCTCCGTATTTAAGGCTATACAGTTTCCGAATAAACCATTTATTTTGGACATGAAATGTAAATACGTTGTTTTCAATCACAACAAAACAGCAGAATTACAAGACTCTGCCAAATAACTTCATTACACTCAAACATGACTCGGCATCTGCCCGATCATACCTCCTTCTTTAATTTATCGGAAACTATTCTGCATAGCTCCAATACCAATTATAATAAAAAAATGAATTTTGTAAAGCTTTCCCGGACAAGAAAATCGATAACTCATTGAAAAATTTGTAATTGCCCGGTATCGCTTACTCATTTTTCGCATATCCTGCGCAAAATAAACACGACCATCTGTATTTGTCGAACATCAATACAGGCGGTCGTACTATGAAACATCACTCAAACGACAGTTCGTCGGAAACATGGTATTTTTGCAAAAGCTCATTTTTCATATTCCAAAGTTTCTCGGAAAGATCCACATATGTCTCGTGCGGATAGGAGAATCGCTTCGCCTCATCCCACAAGGACTCCAGTTCCTTTCTGCAGTATTCGCGGATCTCCATCACGCTCGGCGACTTGTACACCTGCCTGCCGTTTCTAAAAACCGGAACCAGCATTTCGCGCATGGTGTACGATCCGGCTTCCAGTTTTGTCTTCTTCCAGGTTTCAATCGGGTCAAACAACATCAAACTCCTGTTCTCGTCAAAATGCTCTCCCACCAGACAGATCAGATCGGCAATGACCTTGCCGGATGACTTCCCGTAAATGCGATAGATGGTTTTATTGCCCGGATTCGTGATCTTTTCGGCATTCTCGGAAAGCTTGATTTTCGGAATGAAATCACCTCTCTCCCTGTCAAAGATTGCCGCAAGTTTGTACACTCCTCCGAATGCCGGACAATCCCTGGAAGTGATCAAATTGGTGCCGACTCCCCATGAATTGACCTTGGCACCCTGTAGTTTCAGAGAACTGATGATCTGTTCATCCAGATCATTGGATGCCGAAATAATGACATCCTCAAAACCGGCGTCATCAAACATTTTTTTCGCTTTCTTCGAAAGATAGGCAAGATCGCCGCTGTCCAAACGGATTCCGTATTTCTTCAGCTCCATCCCGCTCTCTTTCATCTCCCGAAAAACTTTGATTGCATTCGGAACACCGCTTTTCAAGGTATCATAGGTGTCCACCAGCAAAATACAGGAATCCGGATACAATTTGGCATAGGTTCGAAATGCGGTAAGTTCATCCGGAAAACTCATGATCCAGCTGTGCGCATGCGTTCCCATCACCGGGACGTCAAACAACTTCCCCGCCAGTACATTGCTGGTACCCGCACATCCGCCGATCATGGCAGCCCTTGCACCGTAAATACCCGCATCCGGCCCCTGCGCGCGACGAAGTCCGAATTCCAGCACCGGCTCTCCGGCTGCAGCATGCACCACTCTGGCGGCTTTGGTGGCGATCAGGCTCTGATGATTGATGATATTCAACAATGCCGTTTCAATCAGCTGCGCCTGCATAATCGGGGCGATGACCTTCAAAAACGGCTCTCTCGGAAACATCACACTGCCCTCCGGGATTGCGTAGATATCCCCGGTAAATTGAAACTCGCGCAGATAAATCAGGAATTCTTCCCGAAACATCCCTGTGGAACGCAGATACGCGATGTCGCTGTCTTCAAAATGCAGACGATGGATGTACTCGATCGCCTGCTCCAATCCGGCGGCAATCGAATATCCGTTATTGTTCGGATTCGAACGATAAAATGCGTCAAATACGACCGTCTCATTTCGATCCCCTTCAAAAAAATAACCCTGCATCATGGTCAGCTCATACAGATCCGTCAATAATGTTAAATTTCTCTCTCCCATCTTCTCTCTCGCTTTCATCCTCGATGAAAAAACCGTTTCATCGACTTCTTTGATTTCAATCACATGCTCATTGTATCACAAGTCCGAATATTTGGTTCAAAAATATTATTTCTTAACGATCTCCTCTTTCTTACATTTTTCTTTCAAACTTCTCAATATTTGCTTGCAAATCGGCATTTTTTTTTGTATGATATGAAATATACCGAGAAACAACAATCAGAAGGAGAACGCTATGGAATTTATGTATATTTTTGCCGGCCTCGTTTCTATATCTGTTTTTATTGCCATCATCGGCGCCGTTGCCGGAACTGTTTCCTATGTCGGCGCGATTGCCGAAGAAGATGAGGAAGACGATTTTTAATGCTGCAGGATGGATCTTGCAGTTTTTTTCTTGTCTTTATTCCGACCTGTTCGGCTGCTGCGGTTTCACTTGCTACAGCAATCCGTCCTTAAACGCCTTGATCATCTCCTGTCCCACGCTGACGATATATTCCGGTTCCGGTACCTCCTCGGGCGAGAACCAACCGGCAAAACTCAGCTCCCCTTCATCCATGACAATGGTGGTATCACCGTCCACCTCCGCCGTAAATCCCAGCATCAGTGTGTCGGAGAACGGCCACGGCTGTGATTTATAGGATCGGATATTTTTGACATTTAATCCGACCTCCTCTCGCACTTCACGTCGAAGCGCATCTTCCGGTGTTTCCCCGATTTCCATATACCCGGCAATCAGTGCATAGTACGGATACTGTTTGTTGGCGTTCTTTACCAGAACCAGTTTGTTCTTTTTCATATCCCGAACCGCCACGATTATAGCAGGAGATATTTTCGGATATTCGATCGAACCGCAGCTGCCGCACACCATCGCGCGTTCGGTGGATGACAATGCCGCCCTGTTTCCGCAGTAGCCGCAGAATTTTCTGGAATTCACAAAACGATACATCTGGCTTCCGAGCACCGCACCGAATGCCTCATGCAAAGGATCGAAACTGCGAAGTGAAAAAAGAGGATAGTATTTCCAATTCTCTCCCTGCGGTTCCGAATCCGGCACAAAAAAATAATTCTCACGGTCAATGGCGCAGATAAACACGGCTTTCTCATAGATTTCCCCGGATTCCCCGAAATCGCCGAATCGAAACAGCGACAACTCTTCCCTTCCTTTTAAAAGAATCTTATTGTCCTTGAAAAACAAAGCATAGGAATCCGGTTTCGGTCTTTTGTTTTTGTATTCCGGATAATAAATGTGCGGTGCAATTTCCTGAATCATACTCTCCTCTTTTATCACGGGCATATATGTCCGCTTCGAAATATATTATTTTTTGATATTCTAACACAGCTTTGATGAAAAGTGTTATAATCTTTACATCGAGTGCTTTACGGGCATTCTTCAATACATCTTAGAAAAGAGGTCGACATGCGGTTGGAAAAATTCAAGTATCTCATCATCAGCTTTCTTTTATACGGTTTTGTTACACAGGCATATTCTGTCATTGTATTCATAAGCGATATGTTTGACAATTTGTTTTTTCCGTTTTTCCGACCGGATGAAAATTACTACGCGGCGGATGCCATTGCCTGTTTTATCGGTATGTTGTTTTTTTTAATGATGTTCCTATTGATCAATCGTAAAGATAAAGAACCGCGTTATTTCTCTCTTTCCAATGGTAAAAAAGATTTTGTTCTGATGACCTTTCTTTCCACCGTCATCACGCTCGGGATGGGAGGGGTGGCAAATCTGTGGATGGACTTCGCCTATACCCGTCTGGAAGATGTCAGCCTGATCAGCAACAGCCTGGAGAGTTTCGGTGAAACCTGGTCCGACATCGATACTTCCCCTTATCACTTTGTATTCCTGTCCGTGGTTCTGCTCGGTCCCATCGTCGAAGAACTCATGTTTCGCGGAATCATTCAAAAGCAGCTTCGTAAGAAGATCCCCTTCCCGTTTCCTCTCCTGATTTCCGCCCTGGCTTTCGGGTATTGGCATCAGGAACCGGTTCAGGTTGTTTACACCGCAATCATGGGATTGATGATCGGAATTGTCTACGAGTATACCGGAAATTTGTTCTTCCCCATATTTATGCATGTGCTGAACAATTTCCTCAGCACACTCCCGGGACCTCTGCAATCCGATGCGGTTTATACAGCCATTTACACCTTTAACTCCATTTTAGTAATACCGTCCATCTATCTGTGCCTCTACATGGGCATACAGATACACAGACGGTATTCCTTCGAAAAAATGAACGCGGCAAATCCTTGATCTTTATATATTCAAATCCGCAAGACCCGGCAGTACAAATTTGGAATCTTTAACAATATAATGGATTTCTCCGCTTTTATCGACAGCATAGATGTCACCGAGCTCATCGTACGGAATCGTAATATCCGTATGGCAATTCAGATACGCTTTTGAAAAATCCACCTTGCGAAGTGCACTCACCTCGTTTTCTCTGGCAACAATCGCCTTACCGTCCGGATTGTATGTCACGGAATCCTCTTCGAAACTGTAACAGGTATCTCCGATGGCAAAATGCGGTCCCATTTTTTCCGCAATCAGAATCGGAAGTTTGTCCAGAATGTCATACTTCTTTGCCACCTGATAAGCCACTGTGTTGGTTCCGATGGCAAATTCTCCCATCGGCAGCGATTTGTGGTTTTTTAAAAGCACATCCTCGATCAGCTTTTCGTTTTCTTCTTTTGTCGGGAAATTGGAACAGGAGTAACGGGTGACCATGCCGTCTTCAAACCAAAGTTTCAGATTCAGAAATTTGATATCCCCGATGTACACACGGTTCACATGCAGCAGACCGTTCGTTCCTTTGAGAACCGGAGAAGTGAACACTTCGCCCACCGGAATATTGACATCCGCCACGCAGTTTTCAAAATTCGTTTCCTTGCTTGGATTCTTCAACTCATGGAGCTTTACGGAAATACGGGTTTCATTATTCTCTCCGCCCGCAACCACCACATGGTCCGCACGATCCAAGGTGTCAATCAGGATCTGCTGCATGTTCTGATATTTCTGATAATCCAAAGTATTGATCCGTATGATCTCCTTAAAGATTTCTTCGTATCTTTGTGCCGAATTTGCAATCGTCGGCAACGGCCATGCGATGATGGTAAAACTTCTTTCTTCCATTATGATGTATTCGGATTGAATTTTGGAGCTCTCATTGGCCAGGCGCACATTCAGCTCCTTTTGTTTTGCCGAAAGCTCCGGTGCGAATGGATTGTTTTTCGGCTCGAACAATTCCTCTCCGAACACCTCCATCAGTGCCGGTCCGGCATATTCCCTTGCCCACGGCTTGATCTGCTCATACCCGGATCGAAGGATGGTCAGTCGGCGATCCACAAATGCCTTATCCATAAAAATGTAATTGTCAAAACGATGGTCATATTCCATCTGCTTGTTCACGGAAGTGCTCGATATTCCCGCCTTTCTGCCTGCTGAAGTATAACCCAGACGATACGGATTGCGATACAGTATCGGAAACAGTCCCATCGTTTCAAAATTCTGAATGCTTTTGGCAGCCACCCGTTCAAAGCCGAGAGGGAAGAATACTTCCAATGCCTTCTTCCTGGACAAATCCTTTCTGCCTGCCACAAATCCCAGCCGAAATCCCTCGGTAAAGGTATCCGCCATCCTATCGATTTCCTCCTGCGAAAGTTGCGACAAAAAGGCGCTCACATTGAGTTCCGTATCGGACACATACTCCCCGAAATAGAACAGATAACGCGGATCCTCAAAGGACAGCTCGTTCTGATCCAGTTTGCGAAAAAGATCGTGGAAGCTTCGATTATAATTGGTGAAACGATACTTCAGCGCCTTCGGCAAAGCTTCGTCCATATAGTCCGAAACATAGTAGTACAAGATCTCCTCCACCTGTTTGCAGGTGGCATCATCCGAAAGTGCCGTATATACTTCCAGAATCAATTCATAGATTTTTACGATTTCACCCGGTTCGTTCTCATAGCCCAACTTGATCAGACTTCTTGTTTCATACGCCAACACCGACAAAGCTCTCGCCATCGGCGCATCAAAACTTTGACTCAAATGCGCCGGATTGTAAATGCTTGTTTCATATGCCCCCGGCATCACATCGGCATACAAAAGCATCTGCATTTCTTTCAACGCTTCCAGGTCAAGCCGAAAGTATTCGCCGGAGCGCAAGCTTTCGTTCAATATTTCAAAACGATTGACAAAATCGCAGAGCCTGTACATAAATTCTTCCCGGGCATCCCTGCTTTTCTTTTGCAATTCCAAATGAATTTCACGCAATCTGTCGATTGCCAGTTGATAACGTTCCATAAACCTCTCTCCTTAAAACTCCTCTCTTCTATTGACGCAGACCCATGATGATGATCATGAGCCATGTCACAAAATTTATTGCACACAGACTGAATCCGAGAATGCCGAAGAACTTTCGGACCTCCTTTTCCATCATGCAAAAGACGCCGTAAATCAGTCCGGCCAGGCTGAACAACATGGATGAAAAAGCCATCGCACTGACATTTAAACCGGGATTTCCGAGTGTTTGCATATTGATGCGAAGACAAAACCATGTTAAAACAATCGAAACCATGCTCAATATCATTGTCATCATACTTTGTTTTGCATATGGTTTTCGAATGTAATTCACCATTTTTTCATTGCTTTGCTTCTCCCGATCTTCTTCATCCAAAAAAATATCTTCGTCCAGAATGGATCGTCTTTCCTTGGAAATCGGACTTAAAAATCGATACTTCCTCTTTCCCTTCCAAAAATCGAACATTTTTATCTCCATTTGTCAACCCTTATTTTCCCCGGTATCGGATGCACTGCGTTTTTTTACCGCATATGCCCAAGGCCGGTGTACCAATCGAAACAATCCATACCCGATCATCGTTCCCAGTGTATTCAAAATCAAATCATCGACATCAAAACTTCCGACAAAAACCAGAAGTTGAGAAACTTCGATTGCCAGGGAAGTCAAAAACCCCGATACGACCGTCCGGACAAATGCATATTTTCGAACGCCGATGATCGGACGGAAAAAGCCGAACGGAACAAACGCGAGAACATTTCCGATGATATTCACCGCAAAGATATACATTCCAAAACTCTCCCGGTAGCGAAAATACCGGAAAATCTCCCGAAAAGGCATCAGATTGTAACGGTACTGCCCCACAGCATGACTTGTTCTTCCGAAGTGCTCCGAAAAAAAGCAAAAATATACCAGAGCCACCATGTACAGGAAAAAGAAAAAAAAGCCCAACATTCTGTTTTTCCGACTGATTGGATTCTTCACCGCATCTCCTATCCGGCAACCATATCGTTCTAAATAATGATCCATTCCTTGATTTCTTCGTTCCGACAACCGTTTTGCTGTTTATAACTCCCCTGTTTATATCCTTCTAGCAACCGTATTGCTCGTAATATCGATCGATCAATTCCTTGATTTCATCATTGATCACAACTCTGCCCTTGTACTCTCTCTTATATAAGTGTTCCACAACCTCTTTCATGGTTACGATCGCCGCCGTCTTAAAACCGTATTTCTCCTGTATTTCAACCAAAGCCGATTTTTCGCCGCTGCCTCTTTCACAGCGATCCACGCTGACAATCAGTCCGTTAATTTTCACATCACCCTGTGCCCTCAAAATCGGCAACGTTTCCTCGATCGAAGTTCCTGCTGTCGTAACATCCTCTATCAGTAAAACCCGATCCCCGTCTTTTATCGGGGAACCCAGCAAAATACCGGTGTCTCCATGGTCCTTCACTTCCTTGCGATTCGAACAGTATGAAACTTCCGCCCCGTAGATCCGGCAAAGTTCCATGGACGTCGCAACCGTTAACGGAATCCCCTTGTATGCCGGCCCGAACAGAATCTCAAAATCCGTTCCGAACTCTTCCTTGATGGCTCTGGCATAATACTCACCCAGACGACGCAGTTGACTGCCGCTGCGATAAAATCCGGTGTTTACGAAAAACGGCGTTTTACGACCGCTCTTTGTCGTAAAATCTCCGAATTTCAGAACTTCGCAATCGATCATAAACTCGATAAATTCCTGCTTATACTTTTCCATACTTCTCCTTTTCCTTCAATTTTCAGGATCAATTCGGAATTCACCCCGAAATCATCGCACTGCGCCGATGATCTCACGAACCTCTCTTACGCCCTGCAATTCCAAATAGTTTTTCAATCCGTCCAGTACCTCCACACAGGCATGCGGATTGTAAAAGTTTGCGGTTCCGACACTCACCATCGTCGCTCCCGCAAGTAAAAATTCCACGGCATCTTCCCAACCGGCAATCCCGCCCATGCCGATGATCGGAATTTTCACTGCCTGCGCCGCCTGATACACCATGCGTACGGCGATCGGCTTGATGGCAGGGCCCGACAATCCGCCGGTCTTGTTCGCCAATACGAATTTTCGTTTATGGATGTCGATCTGCATTGCCGTCAATGTATTAATCAGGGAAATCGCATCCGCACCGCCGCTCTCCGCCGCCTTTGCCATTTCCGAAATATCGGAAACATTCGGGCTGAGTTTCATGATGATTGGCTTTTTGGAATGCTTTTTCATGAGCCCGGTCATCTCTTCCACGGTCGCACGGTTTTGACCGAAGGCAATTCCCCCCTCTTTCACATTCGGACAGGAAATATTGATTTCAAACATATCCACATCCTCATCATTCAGCCTTTGCACGACATCGACATAATCCTGCGCGGACTTTCCGCAAACATTGACGATGATCTTCGTATCAAACTGCCGCAAAAAGGGAATATCATGTTTTACAAAAAATTCCATCCCCGGATTTTGCAGACCGATCGCATTGAGCATGCCGGAATGCGTTTCCGCGATTCGCGGCACCGGATTTCCGCCCCACGGCACATTGCTCACACCCTTTGTGGTAACGGCCCCCAAGAGCCCCAAGTCAAAAAAATCCGCATACTCCTTACCCGAACCGAAAGTACCGCTCGCAACGGTGACAGGATTCTGAAATTCCACTCCGGCAATCTTTATTTTTAATTGATTCATCCCAACCCCCAACTATGTAATGTTCAGCCATCGCTCGTAATACTTCAAAACAGTGATATGCAAGTCCGGATTGCCGCCATCCTACAAAAGGATATCCGTCGACAAAAAAACAGGTCCCTCTTTGCAAACACGCCGATTGGAAATATTGATGTTCGG